>JAERRP010000540.1 GCA_016735415.1 Desulfobacterales bacterium
TGGACCGTATCGCGGCAAAGCAATTCCAGCGCCCGGGATGAAGCGGCCTTTCCCTGCGAAATGCTTTCGGATACGCCTTTGGGGTAAGCTGCCATGCCGGCAATGAAAATACCCTCCCTGGTGGCGTCTACGGGCCTCAATTTTTCGGGGGATTCAGCGAAAAATCCATTTTCATCCAGATCAACGCCGAAAATATCGGCCAGCTCGGCATTGTTCGTGCCCAGGATTGCCGTTTGAAGTGAAACAAGATCGGCCTCCAGCAGAATTGATTTTTGAAGGACCTGATCATACACCACCACATTCAGCTTGTCACCCGCCGCCTGAACGTCAGGCTTGTTTTCCAGCTCGTAACGGATGAAAATAACGCCCTTTTCCCGGGCTTCCCGATAGATGAGCTCCCGCTCGCCAAAGGTCCGCATATCCCGGTACAGGATGTAAATGTTCATGTCCGGGTTCTTGGCTTTCATATCGATGGCCGCGCGAACGGAAAAAGAACAGCAGACGTTGCTGCAATGGGCACAACCCAGATCGCCCCGGGAACCAACGCACTGAATAAAGACCGCTGTATCGGTTTTTTCCAGGGAGGCGGGGTCTTCAATGAGCTTCTGATCCAGTTCGGACCACAACAGGACGTTCTTGTGCCGGCCATAAAGGTAGGCTTCCGGTTTACGGGCTGTTCCGCCGGGGGCCAGGATGACAGCGCCACAGGATATGTCCTTCTCCGACCCCTTTTGATTCACGGTAGCGACAAAACTGCCGCCGAATCCCCGGTTGGTTTTAACCGTGGTTTCCGTCATTACAGTGATGTTTTCATCCTGCGTGGCAGCTTCCACGAGTTCTTTCAGATGCGCCTGAACATCATAGCCCTGCCAGGTTTTGCGGATATGACGGCCGTTGCCGCCCAGTGCCGGCTCCTTTTCCACCAGCGTAACGGGGTACCCTTCGCGGGAAAGTGCCAGGGCGCTTTCAAGCCCCGAAATGCCACCGCCCACCACCAGAGCACTCTTGGTGACCGGCACTTGCTGCAATGCCGGCGCAGTGAGAAAACCGGCGCGTGCGACACCCATGCGAATCCGGTCTTGGAGCTGTGTGTTCGGGGCACTTTCATCCATGTTTCGCAGATCTACCATTTCGTAGAGATAGGGGTTCAGCCCCGCCAGTTTCAAGGCCTCCTGAAGCAGGTTTTCGTGAATGACCGGCGTGCAGGAGGCGAAGACCAACCGGTTGGCGCCGGTCTCCTTGATTTTAGCGCTGAGGGTCATCCGTATATCGCCGTTCACGCTGAATGTGGTGGTAACCCCCGGTGCCTTGGATGCATAAGCGTCTATTTGCTCACCAATCCCCGATGCCATATCAGGGCACAATTGATAGGCAAACAGAATGGCGGGGGCCTGCCCGTCATCGACCAAGGGTTCCGGGTATTCTTCAGGTGATGAAAAGGGCTCGGGGTTGATGACCGCCGCCACTTCCGCGGCAGAAGCCGCCGCCTGAATAACGGACTGAGCGATATCATTGGGTCCCGTTGCGCCACCGCATACGAAGATGCCGGGGACGTTGGTTGAAACGGGCTTGAACGGCTCGGTTCCGATGAATTGATCAGGGGTCAGGTTGAGTCCCATTATGTTTGCGATTTGTTCGGTTTGGCTGCTGGGCTTAAGCCCCACAGAAAGAACCACCATGTCAAATATTTCACTGTGGCCTTCACCCTTTTCGTCGGCATAACTGATCATGAGATTGTCGCTGCCTGTTTCGTTATCCACCGTATGGACGCGACTTCGGATGAGTCGGACATCTTTTTCAATGGCATTGTTCAGATAGTCTTCGAAGTTTTTTCCATGGGTTCGCATGTCCATGTAAAAAATGGTTGTTTCAATGTCTTCGTCGAAGTCCTTGGTGTTCACCGCCTCCTTAAGGGCATACATGCAGCAGACGCTGGAGCAATAGGGCGCGTCGCAATGGTTGATGTCCCTTGAGCCCACACACTGAAGCCATGCAATTTTCTCCGGTTTTTTGCCGTCGGATGGCTTTTTCAAAATGCCGCCGTTAGGCCCCAGTGGTTTTTGGAGCTGTTCGTATTCAACGCTGGTTACCACATTGGGGTTCAACCCATAGGGGTAAGTTTCCTGTCCTGTGGGGTCAAAGGCTTCAATTCCCGCTGCCAGGATAACGGCACCCACGTTCACCTGCTTTTTTTCTCCCCCCGTTTCCAGGGTCGCCTTGAAATCACCCATCTTCCCGGATAATTCAACCATGTTGGTATCCAGTAAGACCTCAATGTTGGGATCCTGATCGCAGGCGGCAATTCGGGGATCCAGCTTGCAGCATACACATAGGGGATAAATTCGATGAAGGCTGGGTAACATGCCGCCCAATGATGCCGCGCGTTCAACCAGGTGTACACCATAGCCTGCGCCGGAAAGGGAAAGCGCTGCCTGAATTCCGGCAATGCCCCCTCCGATGACCATCACAGGGCCTCTCGGTTTTTCTTCACTCATAAC
>JAERRP010000293.1 GCA_016735415.1 Desulfobacterales bacterium
GACACATGCTGCAGTAGATTTATTCTGGCGAAGGGCTTCCATGGTGGTCCCGCCGATATCGTAGACCCCGGAGAGCTCCGATGAGACATCCAGCCTGAGATCGTAAATGGTGCGGTACTGGTCTTTATCTTTATTGTTCTCCTCCGGCAGGCTGCGGCCCACCTGATTTTCCAGGTCATCCTGCTGCTTGGGCGAAAGTTGTTGATAACGGTCGATAAACCAGGCCGTCTGCCGGATACCGGCCGATGGTTCGACATAAAGATAATCCCTCAGCGAAAAGGGCACGTAGGCCCGGGGGTGAACATCGAAACGCAACCCCTTGGTGTTTTCGTCGCTGTAAAAGGACGTCCACTTGGTGTCGGCGCTGACAAGCAGGGGGGTCGGGCCCAACGGTTGTTTGACGGCATCCCACAGCACAAACGGCAATCGTTGCAGGGTGGTGTCGGTCGAGGGTTTGCCGTCGTTGCGCTGTTTGGTGCTGTCGTCCAGCCAGATGACGCCGGCGTTCAACGCATAGCGGTTCCAGTTCTTGTTCAATACGGCCTGGTTGCTTCGTACGGGGTCGTTATAATCGTCCAGATCCCGCCCGAATTTCCGGCGATAGTAATTACGGGTTTCCTCGTAACCGGTGAGTCCGAATTTAAATTCGGTCAGATAATCCTGATCGCTCACCAGATCCAGATCCAGCCGCCCCCTGAAACCGAAGGGCAGGCCCTGGTCATGTTTCATCCGGAACCAGTAACGGGTATCATTTTTACGCAGATAATTGTCGTCAGGGTAACCGTAGTCGTCGCTGTTGGTGCCTATGCCGTCGTCGATCTTGCGATCGTTCAGATAATCGTACATCACGGCGCCCTCGGTGAAAGGGTCAATAATATAGCGGTATTCGGCGCCCATTTTATTGCCGCGATCACTCATGTAGTCGTAGTAAAAGGTCATGTCGGACTGTTCGTTGATGGCCCAGAAAAAAGGTTCAATCAGGCGGTTGCCCTTGCGGTCGGAAGTACCGAACTCCGGCATCAAAAATCCGGTTTGCCGTTTGGTGCTGGCCGGGAAAACGAAAATGGGGGTATAAAAAACAGGGACGTCCTTGGCCCACAACGCGGCATGCCGGATCACCCCGTAACCTTCGACCTCCACATTCAATTTGCGCCCGGTGATCTTCCAGGCCGGTTTCTCACCGTCGCAACTGGAGATACTGGCCTTTTCGATGGCATATTCCCGCTCCCCCAGCTTTTCGATTTTATCTCCTCGAATATAGAAATGATTCTCGCTCAGGAAAATGGTGCCGTGGGAGATGGTTCCGGTTTGATTCTGAAGATCGATTTCCATCCGATCGCCGATAAGCATGTCGCCGCCGGCAACAAGAACCACATGGCCCCTGGCGTCGGCTTCCATGGTGCGGTGGTCGAAGCGCACATGATCGGCCGTCAGACGACGGTCGCCTTTGGTAATGCGCACGTTCCCCACGGCCACATAGCGCTGGGATCGATCGTCGTAGCTGATTTCGTTGGCGGTGATGTGCCAGGGTAGCTGCGGATCGTCTTCGAGAAGGCGATCGACGCCGCGGGACAGTTCCTGGCCGATGGCGCGGCCGCCGGTCAACAGGAAGCACATAACGATAAGCAGGATGGGGAACCACCCGATACAGCGCGCCCTGCGCCCGAACCGCTTTGTGGGGCGGATCGTCATATCGGCTTTTGTTCTGTTCATGAACCTGCTCTATGCCAAGCGTAGGGTTTGTCTGTCCGACACCAGGAAAGTTGCGCTGTACCGGCCGAGCGAGAAACGCGGAATTTAAACCCGAGGTGGTGCCAATTGTCAACTCATCATTCAGCTATCGATTTGTTCCATCCGTCCCCGATATGCCGCCAAAGCGGTTCGGTATCCGCATCGCTGGTTGTCCGCCGAAGCCGATAGCCGTCCTATCCTGTGTTTAAAATGAATTTAGCGCTGTTGATCGCAGGGGTGAATCAGTGGGCGGGGTTAATGGGTGGTGGGTTTTTTGATTCAAGCTATCAGTTTCCATTTATAGTTCATATAAGCGTTAAATTTTATTTACAAGTTTGATACAAACCAATATTAACTCAAACTAACCATTAATGATTCAATAATTTATGTCAATCGACTGTTATTTTTATTTGTATGGTAATGTGATCATCGAATTGCTTAAATTCAGTACTCAAAAGGAGGTATGATGAAACGGTTTCAATTTTTTATGGTCGTTTTTAGTTCATTAATTCTCATTTTGGCGGGAAATATTGGGGCTGACGAGAAGGTGCTCACCATTTCGACCACTACCAGTACGCAGGCCTCCGGTCTGCTGGACGTTTTGCTGCCCGCTTTCAAGGCCGATACCGGCATTGCTGTCAAGGTCATCGCCAAGGGCACCGGCGCCGCCATTCGGGACGGAATGGACGGTAATGTCGATTTGATTTTTGTGCATGCCAGGGCGCGTGAGGAAAAATTCGTCCGTGAAGGCTACGGCACCCGGCGCTACCCCGTCATGCACAATGATTTTGTTATTCTGGGACCGGCTTCGGATCCCGCCGGCATCAAGGGGACGGACGATGTGGCCGAAGCCTTGAAACGCATCGCTGAAGCCGGCCAGCCCTTTGTTTCCCGGGGGGATGACAGCGGTACCCACACCAAGGAACAGCAGTTGTGGAAGGCCAGTGGCCGGCCTTTGACGACCGACACCCGGACAATTGTGAAAAAGGGCAAAAAACACGACATATCCTTTGTCCATCCGGACGGTCTGGGGCAATGGTATTTTTCCATCGGGCAGGGCATGGGCAAAACCCTGACCTACGCCGAAGAAAAACAAGCCTATACTCTCAGTGACCGGGGGACCTACATAAAATTCAAGTTCGGCAAACAACCGGCCCTGGACTTGGAGGTTCTGTGTGAAAAGGACCCGCGCCTGGCCAACCCCTACGGTGTCATCCCGATCGACCCGGCCAAGTACCCGCACGTGAAGCACGACCTGGCCGAAACCCTGGCACAGTGGCTGACTTCAGAGCGTGGTCAGACCCTGATCGCGCGCTATCGGCTTGAAGGCCGGCAACTCTTCTACCCGGATGCCATGCCGAACATTAAATAGTGCTGGAGATGTCCCCTGACAGGTTGTTGCGCCTCCAGGCGGCGAGCGCGCTCCCGGGATGATGCGGGGAAGAAATCGTCAACTCCTTCGCGCGCGCAGGCATTTGCGTGTGGCCCGGCGGTGCGCTATAGAGAGCCCTCCGGTTTTGCACACGGGCTGCGAAGATGATTCGACAATCCGGACAACGGGTCCGTCTGGCCGGATCGCCATTTGTGATCAGGGAGTACTGCCCGGGCTTTGATGAGGAAGTCTGAATGGGGTTTTTTCTGGACAGTTTTCTTTCGGCGCTGGGCCTCCTGTGGTCGGTCGATCCCGAGTTGATTCGAATTGTGGGCCTGTCACTGCGGGTCAGTATCAGCTCCACCGTGATGGCCGGATGTCTCGGCGTACCGCTCGGTTTCCTGATCGGCTTCAACGATTTCAGGCTGAAACGCGCGCTCATCACCCTGCTCAACACGCTGCTGGCCCTGCCGACGGTAGTTATCGGTCTGTTCGTCTATACCCTGATTTCGCGCCGCGGCCCCCTGGGGGTGCTGGACCTGCTCTATACGCCCAGCGCCATGGTGATCGGTCAGGTTCTCCTGATTCTGCCGGTCATTACAGCCTTTACGATTGCCGCCTTGAGCCGCATCGACATTCGCTACCGGCGAACGGCGCTGACCCTGGGCGCCGGCCCCCTGCAGACGGCTCTGGTGGTGTTCCGCGAGGCCCGTTTCGGCATCGTGGCCGGGGTTGTGGCGGCCTTCTTGGAATAGAGATTTGTGAAGATTTATGGGCAATTACACCGCCT
>JAERRP010000463.1 GCA_016735415.1 Desulfobacterales bacterium
GGAGCGCACCCAGGGCGGCCTCGTGCCACAAAGTGTTCCAGGGGGGGATGACCGGATTCGAGCCCAATATGGGCCTGTACAGGCTAAATTGCAAGAAGACGGCCCGGGTACCAGGCCAGATTAGAATTCGACCCCGGAACCGTGGGATGGAAAACGGCCGGGCGGTTGCGGAATGGATCGACAGCGATCAGGGCTTCGCGGACCGAAATGATTAACGCAGGGAAGAAAGCGAAAGCGTTCGGTCCCTCCTGCCGTCCGCGGCGGTTGCCGCGAATACCTCTCCCGGTATCCGCGTGGGTTAACGTTCAGTCCGGTTGTCACCGCTTCCTGTTTCACAGATCGCCCTTTGCGACCCACGGGGCGTAGCAGGTACAGCTGAAGCGGTCGTTCAGAAACCGGTGCACCTTATAAGTTTTGGGTTCCAGGTTCAGGGCCACCATGCCGTCAACCAGCTGCACCCGGTGAGTCTCCATGAACATGGCCTTGCTGGCCTCACGGTGACCCTTCAGGCGGAGATTGGGCGAGCGGGAAAAACGCAGCGCGCTCTTTTGACGACAGTCGGCGATTTCCCTGGCGATGGCCGCTTCATAATACGTCTTCGGGGTTTGGGCATCGTCTCCGCCCTGAACCGGGACGACCATGAGGGCCATGACCAGTACGACGATTAGGGCTACTAAAGTTTTCATCGTTCCTTCCTCCTGGGTTGGGGTTGAAAAGATAAAAGCAGGATTACACCTGCCGGTTTCCAGAGGGCCGCGCATTCGCTGTGGAAGTCGCCATGCGGCGGCAGACTGCTTTTCTACCGATTGGAGAAGATATTTAGAAATCGCTAAGATGTCGCGCCGCGGAGAGTATTGCTTGTGAAGATCAGAACAGGATCGCTATACGGGAGAGTTGAACGCTTTCGCTTTAATCAGGTAACACAGCACAGAGCGTGCCAATAGCGGGACCGGCGTGGCCGAGGTTGCCACGCAATCCGTTTATCTATCTTTAACTATTAAAAAATCCATCGATGTCCGCCCACCGGGAGAAATTCCCGGCCGGAATATGGACAGCCGCTACTGCCAACAGGCTTTACAGCCTGGTTAACAAACAGCAAACGACTTGACATAACCGGCCGGGTGATCGCCATTGATCGCGGGGCGTGCGACATTTTCCACGGACACGTGTGTGATGTCTTAAATCCGTGGATGGACACTGATTAGGGCTCGCGCAATCAGGCCGCTGCCAGGCGCCCGTCCGCCACCCGCATCACACGGTCGGCATAGTGGGAACATTCCCGGCTGTGGGTGACCATCACGATGGTGCTCCCCCTGGCCTTCAGCTTCTGTAGAAGGATCATGATTTCCCGGGATGTTTTGGAGTCCAGGTTGCCGGTGGGCTCGTCGGCCAGAACCACCGGCGGCTGATTGACAATGGCCCGGGCAATGGCCGTGCGTTCTTTCTCTCCGCCCGAGATTTCGCCGGGCAGACGCCGCCCCTTGTTCTCCAGCCCGACGGCCGCCAGGGCTTCCCGGGCCATGGTCCGTTTGCGGCGCCGGGTGGCCTTGATCGTGGCCAGCGGCAGCATGACGTTTTCTTCCAGATCGAGATAGGAAATCAGATGGAAGCTCTGAAAAATAAAGCCCAGAAATTCCCGCCGGAAATCGGCCCGGCGCTCCGAGTCGAGACTGTAGACGTCTATTCCCTCCACGCTCAGCGAACCGCCGGAGGGGGCGTTCATGGCCCCCATGATGGAGAGCAGGGTGGACTTGCCGGCCCCCGATTCCCCCATGATGCTCACGAACTCGCCGCTTTCGATCTGAAAATTCATATCCTCGATGGCCGCGACGGTGGCATCGCCACGGCCGTAGTGTTTGCTCAGTGCTTGACCGATAATGGTACTCACGATTCACCTCTCATAAAGCGCGCAAGGCGTCGTTGGGGTCCATGCGGGCCGCGGCCATGGCGGGATAGATCGATGCCGCCAGACCGACGGCGAGCGCCATGCCCATGGCTCCGGCTGCCAGGGGAAAATTCCAGGGCAGGGCCACGGACGGATTCCCGGCGAACAGGAACAGGGCCAGCCGGGTGGCCCCCATGCCGGCGACGTACCCGATCACACCGGCACAGATCGAGATCAGGGTGGCCTCGATCAGGATAATCCGCATGACGTGCCCCTTGCGAAAGCCGATCGCGCGGAAAACCCCGATCTCCTCTTTGCGCTCCCGGACGCTGCTGGTCATGGTCTCCAGCACCACCAGGCTGCCGATCAGGATGACGATTACAGAAATCCCGAAAGAAAATTTCTTGAACTGCATCAGGGTTTCCATGCGTCCTTTGACCACCTGCTGGATGGCCATGACCTTGGCCCCCGGAAGGACCTCGCTGATCTGGCGCACCATTTCCTCGATGGGGCAGGCCGTGCACAGGGCGGCCACCTCCACCATGGATACCCGCCCGGATTTGTCCAGCACCCGCTGGGCGGCCGGCAGGGCCGTAAAGAGCAATTGATCGTCCTGGGAGCCCGTGGGTTTCAAAACCCCCTGAACGATCATCGAATGGCCCGCAATATCCACCGGGTCGCCGGACTGCAGCCCTAAAACGCGGGCCGCCTCGGCCCCGACCAGCAAACCGTCGGCGACCGGCGGCCGGCCGTCGATTTTCCACCAGGGCTTGAGAATCCGGGCTTCTTCAAAATCCACCCCGGCCAGCATCACCGTCCGGTCGTTTATCTTGACGGCTCCCAGCACCACGGGACCCACGGCCGCGATATTGCGCGCGTTCTTGATCTGGTGCAGGCGCTCGAGGTCGGCCTCGTAAAGTTCCTGCATTTCAAAAGAAATGCCGCCCATGTTGATGCCGCCATAGTTAAGGGACAGGCTCTCGGTGCGCGGAACGATCAGGATGTTGGCGCCGTACTTTTCCAGTTTGTGGTTGATGTCTCCCGTGACGGCATCGGCAAAAGTGATCACCGTGATCACCGTACCGATCCCCAGGACCAGCCCGAAAAGAATGAGCGCGGCCTTGCCCTTGCGCCGCAGGAGATTGCGGATGGCAATCTGTTTCAGTGTCATGGCTCAGGCCTTTCCGTCAAAATTGAAAAAGCCCGCCCCCGTCCGGATGTCGTCGGGCGTGATCACCAGCATCTCGCCTTCGACCCGGCGGTTCAGCGGGGCCGGATTGCAGCCGCCTTTGACCTCGTTGACCCGGTTGGAAGCGAAGCGGCGACCGCAGTTGCGGCAGACCATGTTATCGCCTTCCTGGTAATAGCCCTTGCCGGCCGGCCAGCAGACGTCACAGGCATCGAAGGCCGCCCGGATGACGCCGTCCGCACTCTTGATGATGAAGTAGCGGATCGTCTGCCGGCCGTCCTTGAAATCGAAATGGCGGGCCTGCCCGTCGGCAAACATCGCCACCGGATAAGTCACCAGACCGCTGGCTGCCGGTGCGGCCGTCTTTTGGACGCCTTCGAGGGCCGCCCTGACGGGCGCCTCCGATTTGCCGTTGAAGACCATGTAACCGCCGGCCACACCGGCCACCAGCAGGACGGCGATAACGGTCGGCAGAAGATATCCGCCTTTTTTTTCGGGTGCCCCCATGACGGCCGCTTTTTTCCGGGCCCGCAGATCTTTGGCGTTCGTGTCGACCTTCCGGGCCTTCCTGATTTTATGCTTTCTGGCCATGTTGTTTGATCTCCTGTAGTTATTATAATTTTCCAATCATGTTGCCCGGCGGTGCCATGCCGTTCAACGACAATCGACCACCGGCGAACAGTTTTTCCGCATTCGGCCCGCTAACCGGCCGGCAGGGCGCCTGCGTGAGCCCTCAGTTTTTTGAGGTTGATGTTACCGCCGCAGGCCGCACCTGATGGAACGCAGATGTGGTGACGAACGGATTCAGTGGGATGCAGATCGCGCTAAGAGATCTTCAACACAGAAAGGATTGGATCAGCAGATAGACGGGAGGACCGGCCGGGGATGGCGGTCTGATGGATATTCGGCCGGATGGACCGCCCTTGATGGCGTCGACAGCCGCCGATGCCGCACGCGCCAAGGTCAGCACACTGTCCGGGACGGCATTGTTTTCGACCGGCAGAAACGCGGCCATGGGGGCCGACCTCGGACCAGCCAGATCACAGGGTTGGGGGGATGTTGGGTCACAGCAATCCGGGTCCATCGGAGCCATGTCGGCCGGCATGGTGTACATCCGGGACACGTTCCGGCAGCAGCAGGAGGCCGTTCCCTGGCAGGCCATCCGCAAGGCGGCCGCCGCCTGGCCTGTCAGGCCGACGATCATCAGGCTGACGAGCAGGAGGCATATGACGGGGTTGCGTTGCAACTGAAGTAGGTACTCCTTAATGAGAATGTTTCTTGAGTAGCTACAAGGTTCCCATCGACCTGTCAAGCCCCCAACTTCAGCACCCCGATCTATTCATCGGCAACCAAACCACAAGTCACCTGTTTGAATTCGAGTACGAATCGGCAGAGCGGCCACGGAATTTCACCCACGGCCATGATAGCGAGCGCCTCCCACAGCATCATACGGATGGGCGCAAAATCCCCTTCGCGACCGCGCGATCAAGCAGTTTTTCAATATAGGCCCACAATTCGGGTGCGGCTTTTTCCACCACCC
>JAERRP010000427.1 GCA_016735415.1 Desulfobacterales bacterium
GGTGACATCGTCGATGGCTTCCGGCAGGCGGACCAGGTTGATATCGGCGTAGTGCACGGCCACCCGTTCGGCAAAAGAACCCCAGTGGGTGAACCCCGGCTGAAACTGGTGATCGCAAATCTGGTGCTGGCCGGACTGGCATTGGGGGCAGCGGCCGCATCCGCAGACAAACGGCAGCGTCACCCGATCACCGGGCTCCCAGATGCGGATATGGGATCCGACCTTTTCAACGACCCCGCTGAATTCGTGGCCGGGAACATGCGGCAGCCGGACGTCCGGATCGTGTCCCTGCCAGGCATGCCAGTCGCTGCGGCAGATGCCCGTGGCACTGACCCGGATCACGGCACCGTGAACGGGCGGTTCGGGATCCGGAAGCTCCTTGATCACAAGGGGTTGTCCGAAGGTTTCATAGATGGCGGCTTTCATGGGGTGTTCCTCCCGGAGAAAGTGGGGTTGGTTCAAGCGGTTAGCGCCAAACGGCGACCCAACCCGCTGTTGAAAACGACGGGCATGCCGGTCCGCAGTTATCTGATGACTTTTGTAAAGTCTAAGTCGCCCCTGGCGCGCGACCGATGTTATTGGGCTTTGCAACTGCCCTTGGTCGATCGGCGAATATCGTTTTGATGTTTGGCGATGGAAATGATGGTTTTTATTTTCTGGCCGGCATTCTCAGGAAGGTTCTGGTCCTGGAGCTGTTCGGCTTCCTCAACGATGGCTTTGAACGCATCGGCGATGTCATCGGTACGCATGGGTAAATCCTTTCGCGGGTTGGCTCGTAGCTACAGTTCGGTGATGACCGGGTCCTTTAAAATGGCGTCCACGGCCTCGCCGGCCGCCTGGGCGGCCTCCGGAAAAACCGCGGAGAGGGACCGGATGTGGCGCAGGTTGTCGGCGGTTCGCAGGATCAGCATGGCCAGATTGCCTTCCTCCAGTTCGGCCAGCCGCACGAGTTTGTCCCAGGGCATGCCGCGGGCCCAGTGATAGAGCGTAACGGCCGGGCGGCGGAAAAGCGGGCGCACGGGAAAATTTTCCGTGTGCAGGCTGCGCGCAAAAGGGGCCAGCTGGCGGCGAACCTGGTTGTAGGCCGACGTCAGCCGGCGGGGCAGCCAATCCTTGTGAATGTGATCGTCCGGCTCGTTTTCGTTGACAAAGGCGGCCACGATGCCGGCCATCAGGGCCGGGTCCTCGCGGGGAAAGGCCCCCAGACGAAAGCCTTCGGCGATCAGCAGCGGCTGGTCCACCCTTAGTTGGGCCGTCCATTCACCGTCGGTCGTGAGTCGGCCCCCGGCATCCACAAAGCCGTGGGTATGCAGAAATGCCAGATGATGGCGGAAATCATCCCGGAGGTGGTGGTGGCACTGGGCCAGGGCCCGCCGTGAGGCCCGGGGGCCCAAAGAGCGGATCAGCTGGAAAGTGGCGAAACTGCGTTTGAGGAGGTCCTCCACCTGCTCGGGGGTGTGGGAAAGCAGGAGGTTGAGGGCCATCGAGAAATTGATGCGGATCTGGCTGGTCACGTCCGAAGGGGGGGCACTGATCAGGCGGGCGGTATGGTGAACGTCCATGAAGCGGCCCGGAACCGCAATCGCAAAGCCGATGTTGTCCTTGCCGCGCCGCCCGGCCCGTCCGGTCATCTGGTGGTACTCGGTGGCGGTCAGGGGGGCGAATTCCTGGCCGTTGAAACGGTCGGAATTCAGAAACAGGATGGTGCGGGCCGGGAAATTGACGCCGGCGGCCACCGTGGAAGTCGCGAAAACCGCATCCAGCAGGCCTTCGCTCATCAGGGTTTCCAGAAGCAGTTTCCAGATTGGCAGCTGGCCGCTGTGATGGGCGCCGACGGCCAGATGTTCGAGATGCCACAGCTGGCGATGGTGCCGCAGGTGGGGGGTGGCGGTCAGCAGTTCGTCGATACGTGCCCGGAGGCTTTCCTGCCGCTCCGGATCGTCGATGCGGTTGGCGAGGCAGAGCTTCAGGGCGTTGCCGCAATCGGCCCGTGACTTGAGAAAGAAAATGGCCGGCAGCAGATTGTACCGGTGCAGCACCTGCAGCGTGTCGCCGAAAGGCGGCAGCCCCCAGGGGGGACCCAGGCTGGGTTTTCTCTTGTGTCTAAAAAGATCGTTCACCTTCTGGTAGAGCTTGAGCCGGGCCTTGGGGCCGGTGGGTACCACCAGCGCCATGAGGGTTCCCGAAGGGGCGAAGAAAAGCGGGTACAGGGGCACCGTCCGGCAGGTTTCCTGGACCACGCGGCATTTCTTCTTGCGGATGGCGCTCAGCCAGTCCGCAATTTCGCGGGCATTGCCGATGGTGGCCGAAAGCAGCAGCAGCGGGATGCGCGCCGGGAGGTAGATCATGATCTCCTCCCAGACCACGCCGCGGTCGTAGTCGCCCAGGAAATGAGCCTCGTCCAGCACCACAAAATCGGTTTCCATCTCGGTCCCGGTATGCATGGCGTCATAGAGCTGGTTGCGCAGAATTTCGGTGGTGCCGATGATGATGGGGGCCTCCGGCTGCTCGCGGCGGTCGCCCGTGAGAATGCCCACATTAGCAGCGCCGAAGTGTTCGGCAAACTCCGCGAATTTGGCGTTGCTGAGGGCTTTGAGCGGGCAGGCGTACCAGGCCCGGCCGCCGCCCGCGAAAATCTTCTGAATAGCCTGTTCGGCAATCCAGGTTTTGCCAGAGCCGGTGGGCGCGGTCACCAGACAGTCGGCCCGGGCCACGGCGGCCACGGCCTCGGTTTGAAACGGATCGGGGGCGAAGGGCACCTTTTCGGGAACACCGATCCGGGCGAACACCCGTTTCAGGCGGCTGTCGGCCCCGGGACGGATTTTTATTTCCGGGGTTTTATGTTGCGGACGTGGACGGCGCCGACGGGGGGAGTAGCCTTTCTGCATCAGAGCCTTTCCAGGATGGACTGCACCTGCCTGACGGCAGGCGAATCGGTTTCATAGGGTGCGCGGTCGTCCAGATCGGCCTCGATGAGTTGGTCGTCATAGGGTAAAAATCCCAGGACATCGAAATCGGCGAGATGTTTTTCGAGGAAGGCCCGGTCCTTGTCGTTGCGGACTTTGTTGCCCACCAGGGCGATTTTGCTCAGGTGAATTTCCGAGGCCAGCTGCTGGATGTTGCGGGCCGTGTCAAGGCTGCGCCGACCGGGTTCGACCACCACGATCAGTTTGTCGACCCCCTGGGCCGTGGCGCGGCCCAGATGCTCGATGCCAGCCTCCATGTCCATGACGACCACTTCGTTGCGGGAAAGCACCACATGGGTGATCAGGGCGCGCAGCAGGGTGCTTTCGGGGCAGATGCAGCCGGCCCCGCCTTTTTTAACGCCGCCCAGGCGCATGAGCTTGATATTTCCCAGCCGGGCCGAGAGCGCCTCGGGCAGGTCGTCGACCTTGGGGTTGAGTTTGAAAAAGCCCCCGACGGTTCCGGGTTGGGCTTCGGTGCGCTCGAAGATCAGGTCCCTCATATCGGCGATGGGGGTGATGTCATGGGCGCCCTCGATGCCCAGGGCCGCCGCCAGGTTGGCGTCGGGATCCGCATCGATGGCCAGAACGTGTTTGCCCGCGTCGTCGAACGAACGGATGAGCAGGGAAGCAAATGTGGTTTTACCGACGCCGCCTTTACCGCTGACCGCAATTTTCATTCGTGTTGTTCCTTTCAATGTCCGGATTCGGCTGTAACATCTATCCGGTGACTGGTCCAGGATTGACGGATTCGTAAAAAGCTCGATATCGGCGTTACGCGTATCCCTCGTCACTACGGCTTACAGCAAGTACGCCTCATTCCTCGGGATTCGCAAGCTTTGATATCGAACTTCTTACGAATCCGTCTGGTTTGCGATTCATTACGAGCTCATCAAGATTGACAATTGAATTCTGCCCAATATAACACATGCCCTGCCGGCGGCAAGTTTTTAGGTCCCGGCGGCGGGCAGTGAAGTTTCGATTCAACCCCAACCAGAGGCGATGAAAAATGACAGCGGTCGATCCCCAACCCTCTCCTGCGGCCACGCCGCGCATCCTG
>JAERRP010000651.1 GCA_016735415.1 Desulfobacterales bacterium
GCAGCAGAATCTTGTTAGCAGCAAATTGCTTCTGGATCTCCGGGTACTTTTCATAGAGTTTCCACAGTACTTCACTACCCTTTTCAGCCGTCTTGAACGGCAACGCCGGCAGGCTGACGACATCGGCCAGAGGGGTGAGCCCCGGCCAGTAGCCGTGAAAGCACCAGCCGATATCGGTAATGCCGTTTTTGGTGGCATCCCAGGTGTCTTTCCCTTTGGTTAAAGTCTGGCTGTAGTAGATCTGGATCTTGACCTTCCCGTTGGTGGCCTTTTCAACCTGCTGGGCCCATGGGCCGATGGCGTTCATGCCGCTCCAGCTGGTTTCCGGATTTTGATTGGCAAAGGTCAATGTGATGGGTTTTGCGGTTGCGATCGATGCAATCGAAAGAACGAATGCAATCAGAACCAGGGTGATAACGAATGTCCTTCTCATGGCGTCCCCCCCTCATAATGGTTAGAAGTTAAAGGATATCCTCAACAACCGTCGCCGTATTACATGCAATTTTGACCACAGCCATAAAATAGTCAAGCATTTTACGATATTCGATCTCAATATATGAGATTTTAAGGAGATCCCATTTAGACCCGCCATTCCTTCGGCACCGGATTAACCCGGCCCCATGTTGGCTTGCGGGCCAAAGCCGGAAACCAGGCGCTAAATGCTGGATCAAGCCCGGTATGGCGAAGTTGGCAGGTTTCATTACCGGATTATTAACTCACCCGGCCTGCTCCGTGCATCAATCCACTGGCACGACCGTAAAAGCCGTACCCCCGTCCCTGCTTACGGCCGGCACCGTCGGAGAAACATAAATTAGTTAATGTTTTCAGATAGATAAAATTATTTTTGCCGGACAAATGGCTTGACACGGTTTCGCTTTTCAATTAGGGTAATTTTTATAAATGAGATCAAATTTCTCTATATGCAACACACAGGAGATTTGCTCCCCGTGATCCGTGTCCAAAATCCGGACAGCACTTACACCTTCAATGAAAAAAACGGTTTATGAAATCGGCATCGAGCAATTTGTCATCCACCGAAAAAGCACTAAAAATCCTGATGGCGTTTACGCCTTACAACCATGAAATGGGCACTTTGGAACTCAGCAAAAAGCTGGGTATCCACAAATCGACCATCAGTCGTCTTCTGCATGTGCTCACGGCCCATGATTTTCTTCAGCAAAACCCCGATACCAAGAAGTATTTTCTGGGCCGGACGGCGGCCGAAATCGGGAACGCCGTCATCAAATCCCTGAACAATGCCATTGTTACCATCGCCCATCCGCATTTGACCGAGCTAAGCGAAAAGATTGGCGAAAGTGTGGCCCTTGAGATGCTCACCGGCCATAAGGTTATCCTGGCCGGCCATGTCGAAGGTCAGGGCCATATCCGTTTCTCATTCAGCCTGGGTGAGCAGGTTCCCATCAATGTGGCGGCCGGCGCCAAGGCCATACTGGCATTCTGTAATGCGGGATTTGTCGATGCCTGCCTGAAACCGAAATTTGTTCGATTCAACGCGCACACCATCGTTTCCAGGAAACAATACCGTGCACTTTTGAAAGAGGTCCAAAAAACCGGTATCGCCTACGATAAAGGCGAGCGTTTTGAAGATTCCTATGCGATTGCCACACCGATTTTCAATCACGAGCGTTCTCCCGTGGCGGCGGTCGTTATCGCCGGCCCGGCCTTTAGAATGACATCCCAGTTTTTGAGTGACACCATCGAGCCCTTGAAGAAAACAGCGGCGGAAATCTCCCAGCGGCTTTTCTACTGAAACCAACTGGGGTACCGCCTGATTGATAGCTTCGGTCCCCGGCAGCGGCAGATTCATCATGCGAATCGGCGTGTGCTGCCCTCAACTCCCTGTCCCTGCCATTCAAAATGGCGGCCCCTCTATCGTGGCGAAAAGAGGACCGATCGGGATAAGCTGCCCATCTGTTTGGTGAGCTCATCCAGCGGGCCGAACGACATGCAATCGGATTGACAGTGCTTGACGCAGCTCGGTAGTTCCCCTTCTTGCTGCCGCTTGATGCACAGGTCGCACAGTTCGGTGGGAAACGGGAGGTAATCCACGGCCACCGGTTTCTTTTCGGCCGGGTAGACAAATTCGGTCACCTTGATGCCGCACTTTCCGGCCGGAAAGCCGTGCTCCTGCTGGCAGGCCACCTCGCAGGTATGGCATCCGGTGCAGTAATCATAGTGTATAAGCAGCCCGTTTTTAGACATGATGATCGCTCCTATTCGCTCATTTTGGTGAGTTTGCACAGGGTGGTCTTGTATTGTCCGCCGCCGAAACCGGAGTTGCTGTCCTGGGGCCCCGGCACGATCTGGTTGATCTGGTAGTCCCAAACGCCGAACAGGTCGGGCTCGCTGCCTTTCATTTCGGGCATCCACCAGCCGTGCAGGGTGTGCACCATCCTGGGATGCACCCGCAGGGAGATCCTGACCTTGCGCTTCACCCTGCCCATATCGTTTTCCAGATAGATCCACTCGCCGTCGTAAACATTGAATTCGTTTGCCGTTTCCGTGTGCACCTCAACGTAGGGCTCGGGGTGTTTTTCGCGCAGCCAGGGAATCATGCGGTGCTCCGAGTGGAAAAACACATGCGAGCGAGCGCCGGTGATCATGATCAGGGGATACTTCTTGTACAGTTCGGGCACCGCCGTGGGGCTCTGCGCCGGCTCCCTGAAAAACGGCAAAGGATCGATGCCCCAGCTTTCATAGGCCTTGGCGTAAAGCTCGATCTTGCCGGTTTCGGTGGTGAAACCCGGCTTGCCGTCGGCCCGCAGCAATCCCTTTTCGTGCCGGCGGTAGGGGCGGCTGGGGTGGCCTTTAGGGGGCATGGCCTGGGAGCCGTTGGCCACCAGTTCGTCAAAGGTGATGTTGGCCACCGAGAGACGATCGTTGATCAGTTCTTTAACGCTTTTATATTTGCAGTCGGGGTTCAGGCGATTGGCCATTTCCATGTTGATTTCCCAGTCGGATTTACACTCGCCCACCTGGATGGTTTTGTGCATCACCCCCAGGGGAACCCACCACGACCGGAAGCTGTCTTTTTCGGCAAAAGTGGCCGCCGGCAAAACGATGTCGGCCAGGGCCATGGTCGTGGGGTTGTGAAACAGATCCACCACCACCACGAAATCGAGTTTTTTCAGGGCGCTGTAGTGAAGTTTGGCACGCGCCGCCTGGCCGCCCAGGATATTGGCCGTCTGAATCCAGGCCGCCTTGATGGGATACGGTTTGCCGGTATCGATCTGGTCGATGGCCATGTCCGGCTGGGCCCAGCCCCGGAAGCCCTTGACCATGGGGTAGTCGCTGCAGCCGATGCGCTTTTTGTTGAGATTGTCCACCAGATCCTGCCCGTAGAGTCCCACCAGTTCTTCCGTAGAATACGGGTAGGTGGTCACCCCGTGGGAAGGCCGGGCGATGACATTGCCGCCGGGCACATCGATATTGCCGGTAATGGACCACAGATGCGCGATGGCCTGGGCCACGGTGGTGCCTTCCGGGCTCATGTCGATGGGAACCCCCCAATGGATGGCCGCCGGTTTGCTGGTGGCATAGAGACGGGCGGCCTTTACGATGAGATCCGCCGGAATCCAGGTGATCTCGGAAACCTTATCGACGGGATACTGCTGGACCCGCTCCCTGAGCTCATCGAATCCATAGCACCATTGATCCACAAAGGCCTCGTCGTAAAGTTCTTCGTTGATGATCACGTTGAGCATGCCCAGGGCCAGGGCGCCGTCGGTTCCGGGCCGGATCTGCAAGTGGTACTGGGATCGGGAGGACATCCAGGTGTGGCGCGGATCCACCGAGATGATCCGGCTGCCGCGCTTCATGCAGTCGGTGATCCAGTGGCCGAAAAAACCTTCGGAACAGGTGGGCGGCGGATTTTGTCCCCAGACGACGATCACCTTGGGCAATTCCCATTCCGGGTCATCGTATCGTTGGGCGGAAAACT
>JAERRP010000371.1 GCA_016735415.1 Desulfobacterales bacterium
ATACGATCAGGCGATCCAGCGCAACTTCTTTTCCTCCGTTCTATACCTGCGTCTGGGCTATTCCCCTTTCACGCCCATGAATTTCGGCATGGGACTGACCAGCGTCCGTTTCAGGGATTATTTATGGGGCACCGGATTGGGCATTCTGGTGGGGACTTTTATCTTTACTTTCTTTATCGGCACCCTCAAGGATGTCTGGGTTTCGGGCGACTGGTCCCAGCTGCTGTCATTCAAAGTCTTCTTTTCGGTCGGTTTGTTTGTGGTTTCTTTTTTTATCCCCAAACTCATCAAAAAGATCCGCGGCGAAACATGACCGGCCCGGTTGACCGGCATAACTTGACAATGGCGCCAGGGACAAGCTATCACATCGACCACGGCGGCTTGCCCGGTTCCATTAAATTCCCCTGCATCCAGATTGAATTTATACAAGCGCTTAACGGAGGCATCGCCATGCGTCATCTTCGCTGTGGAAAAATACACCGGGCCAGTGGTTTGGCCGTTCTGCTCCTGGTGTTGCTGCTTGCCGCGATCTGCCCGGCCGCCGAACCGTCCTGGGAAGCGGTTTTGAAACAGGCCCGCGGGCAGACGGTCGACTGGTTCATGTGGGGCGGCGACCCGGCCGTCAATGCCTACGTCAACGGGTATGTGGCCGCACGCGTGAAAGCCCTGTACGGGATCAATCTGCGCCAGGGACCGGTCAAGGACATCGCCGAGGTGGTCGGCAAGCTGGTGATCGAGAAGCAGGCCGGTAAACACAGCGGGGGCCATGTCGACCTGATGTGGATCAACGGCGAAAACTTCCGCACCTGCAAAAAAAACGGCCTGCTGTACGGCCCCTTTGCGGACCGCCTGCCCAATCAGCGCTTCGTCGATTGGCGCCGCGCCTCGGTATACAACGATTTCGGCGAGCCGGTGAACGGGCTGGAATCCCCCTGGGGCAGCGCCCAGGTCGTCATGATGTACGACAGCGCCCGGATGAGTGCTCCGCCCCGCAGCATGGGCGATCTGCTGGCCTGGATTCGCCGTCACCCGGGACGTTTTGCCTATCCGGCTCCGCCTGATTTCACCGGCTCCGTTTTCGTGCGGCATGTTTTCTATCATCTGAGTGACGACATCAACCGCTGGCAGGGGGAATACGGACGCGCCGAGCTTTCCGCCGCCGCGGACAGGACTTACGCGGTGCTGCGGGAACTGGCCCCCCATCTCTGGCGCCAGGGCCAGACCTACCCCGAATCAAACGTGCGGATGAACACCCTGTTTGCGGACGGTGAAATCGATTTCTCCTTTTCCTATCAGCCGGCCGAAGCCTCGCGGAATATCCTCGAGGGCCTTTTCCCGGATACCGTGCGGACTTATGTCTTCGATGAAGGCACGATCGCCAACACCCATTTCGTGGCCATTCCCTTCAATGCCGGGGACAGCGCCGGGGCCATGGTGGTGGCCAATTTTCTGCTCTCGCCCGAAGCCCAGTTGAAGAAGGCCGATCCCGACGTGTGGGGCGATTTCCCGGCCATCGATCCGGGGCGTCTTACGCCCGAATGGCAGGCCCGGTTTCAATCCCTGCCGCGCGGCCCGGCCACCCTGACGGACGCCGAACTGCAGTCGCACCAGTTGCCGGAGCCACCCTCCGAGATCCTGATCCGGTTGGAGAAGGGCTGGGAACAACACGTTTTAAAGGGGCGCTGATCATGGCCAGGCCGCATGCCGGGCGCGATGCCCGCACCCGCCGGGGGCCGGGAAAAAAAAATCTGGTCCTGATGCTGCTGCCGGCCCTGACGGTCGTGATTGTTCTTTTCGGCGGGGGACTCGTGCTGGGAGTGCTGCAGGGGCTGGGGCACCTTCCCGGTGCCGGGCTCAGCCGCCTGAGCGGGGATCATTTCAGCCGTGTGCTGACCGACCCGGATTTCTTCGCCAGTTTCAGGCTGACCTTTTATGTGGCTTCCGTTTCCACGTTGCTGGCCGCCGTTTTCAGCGTTGCCGCGGCCCTGGCCCTGGCACAGATGGCGGCCCGCTACCGCCTGGCGCACTTCGTGTTTCAGGTGCCCCTGACCGTGCCGCACCTGGTGATTGCCGTGGCGGTGATGTTCATGCTCTCGCCGTCCGGGCTGCTGGCGCGTGCGGCCGTGGCCGCCGGGCTGATCCGGACGCCCGCCGATTTTCCCCTGTTGGTCAACGACCGCTGGTCGATCGGCATCATTCTCACTTACGTCTGGAAGGAGATTCCGTTTATCACCCTGATGCTGCTGGCGGTCCTGCGGAATGCGGGCCGGGATCTGCTCGATGTGGGGCGCACCCTCAAAGCCGGTGCCTGGCAGCGATTCCGCTATATCGTTCTGCCAACCATATTTCCGGCCCTGGGTGCGGCCTCGCTGATTGTTTTCGCCTATACCTTCGGGGCCTTCGAGGTGCCTTATCTTCTGGGACGAACCTATCCCGTAACCCTGCCGGTCTGGGCCTACAAACACTACAGCGACATTGACCTCATGTCCCGTCCCGAAGGCATCGCCACCGGCATTCTGATCGCTCTGGTCGTGGCGGCCGCCGTGGTGACGGCCCAGGTACTGACCCGCACCGCCCGCAAAAGGGGGATCGTCATATGAAAGCACGGGTGGCCCGTCTGATGGTGCCGGCCGTCCTGGCGGTTGTGGGACTTCCCTTTGCGACGCTGGGCGTCTGGTCCCTGGCCGACCGCTGGTTTTTCCCGGGGTTCTGGCCCCAGGCCTGGGGGCTGCGCGCCTGGACTTACGTTTTTTCAACCGCCGCCGGGCAGGTGGCCGTTGCCCTGGTGCAAAGCGTGGCGGTGGCCGCCGTGACCGCCTTTATCGCCGTGCTGGTGGCCCTTCCGGCCGCCCGTGCCCTCGGACTTTACGATTTCCGTGGCAAAGACGGCATCTCCGTTCTCCTGACCCTGCCGATCATCGTACCTCCCCTGAGCGTGGCCATGGGGCTGCACCTGTGGTTCATCCGGCTGGGCCTGGCCGAGACTTTTATCGGGGTCGTGGCGGTTCATCTGACCTTCTGCCTGCCCTATGCCGTCTTCGTGCTGTGGGGCGTTTTTTCCAACTACAATCCCGATTTCGAGTCCCAGGCCCGTTCCCTGGGGGCCTCGCGCCTGCGGGTATTGCTGCGGGTCATGCTGCCGATGATCATGCCCGGTGTGATCGTGGCGGGACTGTTTGCCTTCCTGCTCTCCTGGAGCCAGTATCTGAGCACACTGATCATCGGGGGCGGCCGGCTGATTACGCTGCCGGTGCTGCTGTTTGCGCTGATGGGCAGCGGCGACCGCCCCGTGGCCGCGGCCGTCAGCATCGTTTTTGTGCTGCCGGCCTTCGTGGCCCTGCTGTTCAGCGCCAGATACATAGGCGGCCAGAGCCTGGCCGGAGTCCGCTGATGGGGGCGCTGCGTCTGAAAGATCTGACCATCCATTACGGCCGCCAGCCGGTCGTGCGGGATTTCAATCTGGATATTCACGACGGCGAGATGGTGTCGCTGCTGGGGCCCAGCGGCGCCGGCAAAAACACCATCCTGAAGGTGGTGGCCGGGTTGCTGACACCGGTCCGGGGCGAGATCTTTATCGACGGGCGCCCGGTGTCAGGACTTCCACCGGAGAAGCGCGATGCCGTGATGGTATTCCAGAAGGCGCTGCTCTTTCCCTTCATGAATGTCGAACAGAACATCGCTTTCGGGCTCAAAATGCGGGGCGATACGGGGCGGCGGCAGGACCGTGCGGTTGCGCGCATTCTGGCTTTGACACGGCTTGAAGGGCTGGGGCGGCGCAAGGTCCACGAACTGTCGGGGGGCCAGCAGCAGCGCGTGGCGCTGGCGCGGGCCCTGGTGCTGGCGCCGGCCATCCTGCTGATGGACGAACCCCTGTCGAACCTGGACGCCAATCTGCGCCAGGAGATGCGCGAACTCATTCTGGACATCCAGTCCGAACTGGGCATCACCACTTTGTTCGTCACCCACGATCAGGCCGAAGCCCTGATGATGTCGCAGCGGGTAGCGCTGCTGCTGGAGGGCCGGCTGCGCCAGGTGGGGTCGCCCCGCACGCTTTTTCACCGGCCGGCCGACCCCGACGTGGCCCGCTTTTTCGGGGGCGGCAATTTCTTTAAAGGGCACATGCGGGCCGGGTCCTTCGACAGCGATTTCGGCCGCTTCGCGATCGAAAAGATCAGCGGTAACGGCCATCAGCGCACGGCCACGATCCGGCCGGAAGATGTCCAGCTTGTCGACGGTCCTTCCGACCTGCCTGACAGCTTCGAGGGGACCGTCGTCCGCACCCGCTTCGAAGGCATGGCCACACGGGTCTGGGTGTCCTGCCCGGCCGGCGATCTGGTGGTGCTGACATCAACGGCCGGCATCGCCTGCGGGCAGGTGGTCCGGCTTCGCCTGCCCCCCCACAAAATCCGGGTTTTTCCCGAAAGATAGCGGAGAGCGACCGTGGCGGATGCAATGACCGCGATGCCGGCGAAGATCCAGCGTTATCTGGCCCGGCGCGACTGGTCGGATGTCCCGGCCATGGCCGGTCGGAGATTTGCCGTGACCCCGCTGGCCCGGGGGGAGTACAATCTCAACTTCCTGCTGACGGCGGGAAAAGATAAGCGGGTCTTCCGGGTCAACATCGGCACCCAGATCGAGCGGGACGATCAAATTCTTTACGAGTTCAAAGCCCTTAAGCTGTTAGCGGCCAGCGGCGCGACACCGCTACCCTATTTCGTCGACGATTCGCGGGAAGATTTCGACCGCGGGATTGCCATCATGGAATACCTTCCCGGCCGGCCGCTGGTATATGAAACCGATTGCGATCAGGCGGCGGCCCTGCTGGCGCGCATTCACCAGGTGCCGGTGGCGGCCGCGCGCAATCATCTGATCCGCGAGGAGGCCCCGCTGGATTTGATTTACCGCGAATGTGTCGGCCTGCTTCAAACCTATTTCGATTCCGAACTGGCGGACCGCGACATCAAAAGCTTTCTCAGGGAAGTTATCGACTGGGCCCGCAGGGCCAGAAGCCGGGAACGCTTTTACCAGCAGGACCCCTGGCCCTGCATCGTGAACACCGAAGTCAACTCCGGCAATTTCATCGTCAATCCCGCCCGGGGCAGCATTCATCTGATCGACTGGGAGATGCCCCGCTGGGGGGACCCTTCCCAGGACCTCTGTCATTTCTGCTCGCCCCTGACCACGCTATGGAAGACAGACTACCGCATGACGGCGGCGGATAAAAAGCGCTTTATCGAGGGCTACGCCCGTCAGATGGCCGATCGCCATTTGCGCGACACGCTGCACGAGCGCATTCGTCTGCGGGACCCGTTCGTCTATTTGCGGGGAATTTCATGGTCGGCCATGGGATGGGTGGCCTACCAGACCGAATTTGAAGGCTTGAAGAATCCGGATACCTGGCAAACGCTGGTGCGTTACATGCAGCTGGACTTCATCCGGTCGCTGTTCACACCCTGCATGCAGCCTTAGGGCGCGCGAAAAAATAACTTCACATTTTAAGCGCCGATGCATCCCGCCGGGCGGCGTTGCCCAAGCTCGGAATAGGCCAGCTATTCCTGCGCTTTTGCGCCTTGCCGGGCGGGCGCCTCAACTCTGAAAATTGCAAATTTATTTTTGCGCGAACCCATAAACCGGAGACCGGGCC
>JAERRP010000336.1 GCA_016735415.1 Desulfobacterales bacterium
GGTGGATGGTATTAGGCGATTTATTTAAAAAGGCATTTTTTAAGTTCGGATAAAAACAATTTGCGAAGGGCCTGATCAGGGCTAAGTGCGGTACATGGCACCCCCCCTTATCCGTCCTATACTTGCTTCAGGCGCTTCGCAAGTCTTTCGAAATAAGCCGACTATCGGGTTTTGGAGCCGGCAATCCCGGCGGTATCGAGGACGTCCCTTGCGGCGGTAATGGAAAAGAAGCGCCATGTCATCATTATGGCTTATGCCCAGGTGCCTGAACCCGTTCCAAACGATTGGCAACCTAAGATTTTGCTATCGGATGATCATAACCAGGTCAAAGAATAATTTTGAGTATGTTAACCGGAAAGATGTTAATTGAGAAGCCCATGGGAATCCCACAACGCAGAGCGCGAGAAAAAGCCCGGCGTCGGCAGCAGATTATGATAGCGGCCAGGCGGGTATTGATAGAAAAGGGTTATCGAAATGCGACAATGGATAATGTCGCCAGGGAAGCAGAATTGAGTGCCGGGACCCTTTATTTATATTTCAAAAGCAAAGAAGATCTATACGCCGCACTGTCCGTACGAATCCTTCAGTACATTTTAATCCGGATGGAGCACATCACCAAAAAAGAGAACGGGTCCTCAGAGGAACGATTGGAAAGCCTTAAAAATGCCTTGCTGGATGCCTATGACTTTGATCCTCTGATTCTTATAAACATGTTCAAGCTTCAGTCCAGTGAAACATTGCATCATATTTCCCTTGAACTGTTGACCGAAATTACGGACCTGGCCAGAAAGATCCTTGGCAAAATGGTAGAGGTTTTGAAGCGAAGCTTGAATAAAGGGGCACTCACAGATCGCCATCCTATCGTCCTGGCCGATATCCTTTGGGGTATTTTTTCAGGGGTCATTTTAAGAGAAGAATTTAAAAAGGCCGTCAATGGTAGCGAGGACTTTGTCCGTGTAAACTTTGAATTGGCATTCGAAATTTTTATCAGAGGCCTACATATACCAAAAATTGATGCATTCGAAGATAAGCATATACCGGCAATGGTGACGTTGAACATGGCGGCGAATTGTATGGATCTAAATTAATAACTTATGCGGAGATCCGTCGGCCTGATGTTGATGTAAGAGGAATTTAAATATAAGTTCGTCGCGGGAAAAGCCATCCTGGAACCTCCTCCTCCCGCCGAGGACTGGGCCAACGCCATCTTATAAACGACGAGATGACGCGCCCCGTCCTCAATCTTTTCAATCACCATGGACGGCTTTTAGACTGCCGTTGACCCATGCGGCCGACGGCGGCGACGGCGCGTTGTTTGACCTTTCCCTTTTCCTTGTGGTTTTCATCGATTTGCAGGTACTGATAGTTGCCGGAATTATTAACGCGGTGTTGTAATTTCAATAGGTTATGTCGCCGAACCACCAAATTTCGGGTCAAACTGTCAAGCTTCAGTCAAATCTTCACCGTTGGCGGCCTATTCGATCACCACCATAACCTGATTGGCTGCAACCTTGTCCTTTAAGGCCACCAACACATCCGCAACCGTCCCATCGGCTGGGACCTGTATACGATTCTCCATTTTCATGGCATCGATAACCACAGCGTCCTGCCCTTCCATTACCTTGTCTCCTTTGCTAATCAATACATCGACAACGGTTCCGGGCATAGGGGATAGAATTTCTTTTTTCATGGCGATATGACTCCTTTTTATAGGGTTAAGTAAAGTGAATTCTATTTTTAGCTGATCAGGACCAGATGGGCATCAATTTTCCTGCAGTTCTTTTAGACCCACATAGTAATCCAGCACTTCAGGATTGCTGAGTGCGTCTTTGTTAAGAACAGGCTGATTGTGGATCACCTTTTTGACGGCCAGTTCCACTTTCTTCATGTTCAATGTGTAAGGAATTTCCGGCACCGAAATAATCTTGCCGGGAACATGACGAGGCGTAACATTGGTGCGAATGGTTTGACGTATCTTGCCCTTCAAGTCGTCGTCCAGATCAAAACCGTTGCTTAATTTGATGAAAAGAATCACGCGCACATCGTTCTTCCAAGTTTGTCCGACAACCAGGCTGTCTTCAATCTCTTCTATTTGCTCGATCTGCCTGTAGATCTCAGCCGTCCCGATGCGCACTCCCCCGGGATTCAGCGTCGCATCCGACCGGCCATAAATACCGACCCCGCCTCGGTCGTTGATCTCAATGTAGTCTCCATGACGCCAAATCCC
>JAERRP010000870.1 GCA_016735415.1 Desulfobacterales bacterium
TGAGCGGCGAAAACTATTTCTGGATGATGTTGATCGTGAGAATTTTCTGGAAAGACTCGGGCGCATCGTAACCGACAGCGCGACCCAATGTTTCGCCTGGGCGCTTATCCCCAATCATTTTCACCTTTTGTTTAGAACCGGCAATTTTTAAAGTACCTGTCCCCTCCCATCCTATTTTATTATTACGCGAGCCCTGAGGATCAGCGCTCAATGATCATGGACATGCCCATACCGCCGCCGATACACATGGAGACCAGGCCGGTGGTGTAATCCCGGCGCTGCATCTGGTGGATACCGCTGACCATCTGGCGGGCGCCCGTGCAACCGATGGGATGCCCCAGGGAAATCCCGCTGCCGAGTTCGTTGGCCCGGTCCGTTTCGATACCCAGCTCCCGGAAACACCCGATGGCCTGGGAGGCAAAGGCCTCGTTAAGCTCGATCATCTGGATGTCTTCCATCTGCATGCCGGCGGTTTTCAAACTTTTCCATATGGCCGGTATCGGCCCGAGCCCCATATAAGCCGGGTCAATACCTCCGGCGGCAAAGGCACGGATTTTGACGATCGGCGCCAGGCCCAGTTCGGCAGCCTTGTCCGCGCTCATTAGAAGGACGGCCGCGGCCCCGTCATTTATGCCGGAAGCATTGCCGGCAGTAACGGTACCATCCTTCTTGAAAGCCGGACGCAGCCGGCTCATCTTTTCAAGGCTGGTCTCCATGGGGCGTTCGTCAGTATCAATAACGATGTCGCCCTTGCGGGATTTAACGGTGACCGGCGTAATCTCCTGTGCGAAAAGGCCTTCCTTGATCGCCCCCATGGCGCGGCTGTGGCTCAGGACGCCTAGCTCATCCTGCTCCTCACGGCTGATGCCATAAAGGTCGGCGATGTTTTCAGCGGTCAGGCCCATGTGATAGCCGTAAAAAATTTCGTAAAGACCGTCGAAGACCATCAAATCATAGACATCGCCCACGCCGGTGAGTTCCATCCGGTATCCCCAGCGGGCTTTGGGAAGGGCCATGGGGGCCATGCTCATATTTTCCTGGCCCCCGGCCAGGATCACGTCCGCCTGATCGGCCATAATGGCGGCCGCACCCATGGCAATGGCCTTGAGGCCCGAGCCGCAGATCTTGTTGATGGTCGTGGCCGGAGTTTCCTTGGGCAGGCCGGCGCGAATCATGGCCTGGCGGGCCGTATTCTGTCCCTGGGCCGCCTGCAGGACATTGCCCATGATGACTTCGTCGATGGTGACCGGTGTGTCCCCGTCACTCCAGTCGGCGGCGTCCCTTTCCAGTTCGATCAACCCCTGGTCTTTGAGTTTGTCCGGCGCGGCAAGCTTCATATCCTCGCTGGCAACGGGGCGCAGACCGGCCTTTTTCAATACGGCCTTCATTACCGTAGCGCCCAGATCCACCACCGAAACGGTTTTCAATGTCCCGCCGAAGGATCCGACGGACGTACGTGTACCGCTGACAATAACAACGTCTTGCATGGTTTCTTCCTTTTTGGTTTGTGATGAACATTTAACCCCGCGAGCCCAGCCTCAGGCCGCCGTGGATAAAATAGGTGTCGCCGGCCAGGGCTTCGTTGCGGTAGATTTCACCCACCAGGGAGGCGACTTCCTCCGGTTCGACCAGGCGGCCGATCGGCACTTCGTTCAATATCTTGTCCAGAGCCTTCTGGTTCATATTTTTCACCATGGGCGTCCCCACATACCCCGGGGCCACGGCTGCGCAGCGAATGTTGCCGGACAGGCCGCGCCGAAAAAATTCCGCCGTGATGACCTTGGGCATCACCGACATGGCCGCCTTGGTGGAGGCGTAGTTGATCTGGCCCGCCGTTCCCAGGCTGCCGGTCGAGGAAATCAGGCAGATAAGCCCTTTGCAGGCATGGTTCACCATCCGCTCGGTACATTCCCGAACGGTGAGGAAAACCCCCGTCAGGTTGATGTCCACCACCTTCTGGAATTTTTCCAATGCCATCTTGCTTTTAACCTTCCCGGTCTCCCGGTCAGTTGAGAGCATCAGACCGTCCATGATGATCCCGGCAAACGGCGCCACCAGGTTGATCTGTCCGAAAGCCTCTATCGCCTTGTCGGCCAGGTCGCTGCAGTCTTGTTCCCGGGTAACGTCACAGACCATGGTTACCACATCGCCGTCAAGCTGTTTCTGGGCGTTTTCGAGGGCCTCTTCAGCGATATCGGCCAAAACAACCTTCCCGTATATTATATTAACTTCAGCCAAACTTCATTTAGAAAAAAATACTTAAATTTTTATATTTAATGAGAGCTGTCATTTTAGACAGTTTAATATGAAACAAAATCATTGATATTTTTCA
>JAERRP010000424.1 GCA_016735415.1 Desulfobacterales bacterium
GCATAGTGGATCTGACCCGGTGTGTCGGCTGCCGAAAATGTGAGGAGGCCTGCAACCGGGTCAACGCACTGCCGGCACCGGACCGATCCTTCGAAGACTTTACGCTTCTTGCCAATAGGCGCCGGCCCGATGAGCGGGCCTACACGGTGGTGAACCGGTATGTCGCCGGCGAGATCGATGAACGCGACCAGCTGGTGCCCACTTTCGTCAAGCTGCAGTGCATGCACTGCCAGGACCCGGCCTGTGCGTCCGCCTGCATCGTGGGCGCGTTGACCAAAAAGGAAAACGGCGCGGTGCATTACGATGTCACCAAGTGTATCGGCTGCCGGTACTGCATGGTGGCCTGCCCCTTCGAAATACCAGCCTACGAGTACCACGATCCCATCACGCCCCGGGTGATGAAGTGCACCTTCTGCTACGAGCGGGTGGCGTCGGAAAAGAAGCTTCCCGGATGTGTGGAAATCTGTCCGGTGGAAGCCATCACTTTCGGTCGCCGAAAAGATCTGATCAAGGAGGCCCGGCAGCGGATCAAAAGGAATCCGGGTCGCTATGTCGACCATATCTATGGCGAAAAAGAGGTGGGCGGCACCAGCTGGATGTACCTGTCGGGCCAGCCCTTTGAAAAACTGGGTTTTAACAAACTCCCCGAGAAATCCATGCCCCAATTGGTTGAAACCATTCAGCACTCCCTGTTCAGCTATCTCTGGTCGCCCATTGTGCTTTTCGGTATGTTGGGCGGCGTCATGTGGTCGTTTAAAAACAAAGGCGACCG
The DNA here is from genome assembly GCA_016735415.1 of Desulfobacterales bacterium. The sequence continues at coordinate 773 of JAERRP010000424.1, forward strand.
GGATTCAGATCACGAAGGAGGTGCCCGATGAACCATCAGGCCGCACCTGTAGACAATAAATTCTGGACGCCCGGCGTTGTCGTGCTGGGATTTCTGGCAGCCATAGGCCTGGCTGTCATTATCGCCCGCTATATCGGTGGCATCGGATATGTGTCCAACCTGTCCACGGCACGACCCTGGGGCCTGTGGATCGGGGTGGATGTGGCCTCCGGAGTCGCCCTGGCCGCCGGTGGATTCACCACCGCCTTTCTGGCTCACATCCTTGGCCGCCATTACTATGAACCGGTGGTCCGTCCGGCCCTGCTCACCGCCATGCTCGGGTATACTTTCGTCGTGCTGGGGCTGCTGGTGGATATCGGCCGCTCCTGGGCCATCTGGAAACCCATGTTTTTCTGGAATCCCAACTCGGCCTTGTTTGAAGTGGCCATATGCGTCATGTTCTACCTGAACGTGCTGTACATCGAGTTTATACCCATCGTGACCGAACGGTTCAAAGGCCGGGTGAATCTGCCCGGCATTCTTGCGGCGCTGAACAAAGCCGTGGACGGCCTGCTCCATCTTGCCGACAAAGTCCTTGGCAAGATCATGTGGATATTTGTGATTGCAGGGGTGGTGTTGTCGTGCATGCACCAGTCCAGTCTCGGGTCCCTCATGCTGATCGCACCCACCAAGCTGCACCCCTTGTGGTATACGCCGATTCTGCCGCTATTGTTTTTAACATCGGCCATAGCGGTCGGGTATCCGCTGGTGGTGTTTGAAACCACTCTGGTAACCACGTCCCTGAAGCTGGATTCGGAAATGAAGATCCTTACCCCGCTGATGCGCTTTACCATCTTTTTACTGGGGCTTTACCTGATGTTGAAACTGGGGGATATGGTGGTTCGCGGCCCCTATGTCTACCTGCTGGACGGCACGGCCCAGACCAATTCGTTTTTAATCGAAATTATTTTCGGCGTTCTGGTCCCCTGGATCATGCTGCTTTTGCCAAAAGTTCGCAGGTCACGCAAATCACTATTTATCGCCTGCGCCATGATTGTGTTCGGCGTTCTGATCAATCGCATCAATGTGTTTGTGGTGGGCTACAAGCCGCCCGTCTGCAACTGCAATTACTTTCCTTCCATCGGGGAAATCCTGATCACCGTCGGTCTTATTTCAGGACTGATGCTTGTATATCGATTCCTCGTAACTTATTTGCCGGTACTCAACAAACCGGAACAGGAGGTGTCGGCATGATCAACAAGTCGTCAATCATCGTCATCTTTCTACTCTTGCTGGGGATCGGCGGCGGCCTGGCCGCTTTCCATCCGGGGAGTCCCTGGTGCCCGTCGGCCCACGCCGCAGCCGCCTACGAGGGTGTTGATGGACTAGTTTTAAATGCTTATGGCTATAATG
>JAERRP010000829.1 GCA_016735415.1 Desulfobacterales bacterium
AGTCAGGCCCGGCTCGTCTCTGAATAGAAAGGATCGCTAAAACAGCGTCTTTATTTTAATTGTAGGGGGGCTGTAAACTACGCCTTTGATACCAATGTGAAACGCCAAAAGGTAAACATGGCGCAATAGAGGCATATTGCGACATTATTTTGTTCAATTGCTCTATACAACTAATTGGGACAACTAATTGGGACAGGTACTTTATTTATTTTCACTGCCAATGGCAACTCCCTTCCCAGAGAAAACCAATTTGCACCAGATCATTCTGCCTGGAGGTTAGAAAAACCCAAAAATTTCATTGGGAAGAAAGTAAAAACTGAAAATGAAGACGCACTTCACCCCGGTTATACAGGCAGGTTTTAGTTCAGATCGGTAATTTAGCTTTTCAGATCACTTCGGACAGCCGTTTCAGGGAATACATCCCCGAAAGGCCCTTTACGGGCTTGGGCTTTTTCTCATGCTTGGATTGAAACAGATGTTTGAAGAGCTGATAGTTGACCGATACGAACTCCTTGGACCCGATAATGCCGGAATCCGTAAAATAGCGGGTGCGGTAGCGCAATCGGCTGGCTTTGGTGATTGCAAAACCTTTCCTCTTTTCTCTGTAAAGCACTCGCGGGTCGATAACCCTTGCGCGGCCCTTGTCTGAGCGACTGATTGAACCGGCTTCGTACATGTATTTCCGGTAGCGCCGGACCCGCTCCGTTTTACTGCCGACATTGAATTCCTTCAAACCGAAATCGGTGGACAAAAACTTGTCTTGATTGCCGGTCTGCATGTGATAACCGATGGAGCTCCAGCGGTATTCCTCGGGCTGTTTTACAATCCCCGCCCGCAGTGGATTCAGATCGATATAGGCCAGGCAGTTTATCAGCGTCTCGCCCCTCTCAACGATCACGCTCTTGAAACGATCCCCCCAGAAATAGCCCCGGCGATTGTGGCGGCGGTTGTAATAACGGGCAAAGTTGACCTTGATATCGCGTACAAATTCCGAAAGGCTGGCAAGCTTCAACCTGAAATAGGGTAGTTGCCCCTCCGCAAATCTGTAATCATCCCCATGTAATTGTTTGAACCGTTTACGGATCGCTTCGTCACTGAAATCAGATTCCGAGATCATCTTCACCAGCAGGTGAAAGTGGTTACCCATCAGACTAAACCCCATTATTTCAGTAAAATATAGCTTTGAAAACCGCTTGATCAATCCCAGCAGGAAATCCTTCTCCACCGCCCCCATGGGAACCCCATCCAGGGCCGTGCGCGACATGACATGATACACCGCCTGCTCATCCGGGATTACCATCCGCGCTGTCCGTGGCATATTGCCCCCTTCCCATAGTGAAACCTTCATCTGATTTCATTGGAGTAACACTTTCTCACGCTTACACGATTGAGACATGCTTGTCAATATAAAGTACCTGTCCCTTAATTTCTTAATTTATTAATAGGTTTCGGTTCATGCGACAACTATCCTGACACAGGGGGGCGTCCCCGAACCGATGCCGTCTCCGGTTGACGCCCCCCTGTTTGGCATTAGCTTCAGCCGAACAATCATGAGCCTATTCTCATCGACAGGAGGATGATATGAAACGCATTCCATCCGTAGCCCTGATTCTCGTTGTGTTGGCCCTGGCCTTGGCAGCGGCCCCCCTTTTGGCTTCCGAGTCCTATAAAATTGATAGCGACCACACCTACGTCCTGTTCAAAGTCAAACATCTGAAAGTCGGAAATTCCTACGGCCGTTTCAACGGCCCCACCGGGACATTTTCCTGGGATGATGCCAATCCGGCCAACAGCAACTTCGAAGTCACGGTCCCGGCGGCCAATGTCGATACGGACAATGACAAACGCGACAAGCACCTGCGCAGTGCCGATTTCTTCAATGTCGGCCAGTACGCCGCAATCACATTTAAAAGTACGGCCATAAAGAAGGTGGGGGATGACACCTATAAAGTCAGCGGCAACCTGACGCTGCTGGGCCAAACCTTTCCAATCACCGTAACCGCCGTGCAAACCGGCCATGGCAAGGATCCCTGGAACCAGTAGCGACGTGGATTTCAAGCGACTTACACCACCAAACGCAGCCTGTGGGGGATGGATTTCATGCTGAACGGGGTCAGTGATGATATCGAGATAGCGGTAAGCCTGGAAGGTATCCGGCAATAGACCGGCGGCGCAGGTTTTTCCGGCCCGATTCGGGATCAATCCGGCCCCCGGGACTGCAAACCGTTGTGAATCGCACATGCGGTCCGGCCGGGAATTGCCCGTGAGGGAAAAATGCGGGGGAGGTTCGCTATGAGCGTCCGGGTCAAATATCAGCCCAGAATCCGCTGTCTTATCCTAGCGGCGGGCGTCGTCCTGCTGACCGCCGGCGGTGCGGTTTTTGCTGCGGATACCGAATACGAACAAATGATTGTGTTTGTTCAACCGGACCGGTCCGCTGTCGACGACGCCTTTCAGTCCGATCGACTGCCGGCAATCCGGAAGATTGCGGATGCCATGGGGGTCCGCGTCCATATCGTCCCAGCCGGTGGCGGCGCTCCGCCGGAGGTGGCCCTGACCCCCCTGATAGTCTATCAGAACCATCGCGGGCGATCGATCTACCAGGGCCGGACAACCACATCCGACCGGATTCGCAATTTCATCCGCACCTCCCGCTTTATCTCTCAGGGCGCCGAACCCAATCGCCGTGAGCAGATCCCATATGGTCCCTCGGGCGGGAAAGGATCTGGGCGCCCTTGAAAGTGGCCTCCGTTACCGGCGCCTCACCGCCAGGTTATGACGACGATGCCTTCCGACAGGAAGCCCTGGAGGCCATCTTGCAGGGTTTCAAGCATTTTCGACGCCGGCACATCGTTGACCTGGGGCGTGCCGATCGGGGATTCTACATGGATTTTTACCCCTGGCGCGCGGAAGACGGCACCCTGTTTCTTTCAATGGCGCTCTATTCCCAGTTTCACTGCAAGGAGCCCATTTTCGAAAAAAAAACCGCGCCGCTGACCGCCCCCTGGAAACAGCGGCAGCGGCTCTTCAAAAAAGCCGCGGCCCTGATGGAAGCCCAGGTGGCCGATCATATCAAGCGCCCCGCCAGCGGGGATGCCTTCGATCCCCTGGCAGCGGATACGCCTTTGCAGAGCTGGGAGCAAATCGGATACCCGCTGCCGCCGGCGCCCCCCCGCCAAAAGCAGACCGCAACGCCCAGCGTGCGCTTGACACGCCATTGGATTCTGGCGGATTCCGGCCCCGAGGCCCCCCCCATGGTTCAGTTTCGCTTTGCAGCACCCCTGGACAACTATGCCGGAGAAATCAAAACTGCACGGGGGGCGTTGACGCTGCCCCCTTCCCT
>JAERRP010000516.1 GCA_016735415.1 Desulfobacterales bacterium
AGGCTGAGGTTGGTGACACGGTGCCAGTAAAAGCCCTGGTCCGCGGTTTCCTCGACCCAGAATTCCACTCCGAAACGCGGGCTTGTCCGTCTTTCGTTCCGGCGCTTTTCTGGACCCGGGCGGCTGATCTTGGTTGCCATCATCGCTGAACTCCTTTGTTGTCCATCAATAAACAGTATCTTTCCAGCGGAACGCGTCCGGCCGGCGACATCTTTCGGGTTCGATCAGGCGGTGTGGCCCACCGCCGGGGGTGCCCGCCAAAAAGCCGCGATGAGCCCGGTGGTAAACTTGACCACGATTTCGCCGAATATGATCGCCACGAGCATGGCGGGCTCAAAAACGCCCAGAAAGGCAATCAGGTTGAAGAGCACACTGTCCAGGGGGATGCTGATGAGGTTGGAACCCGTCACCCGCTGGATCCAGCTGCGATGGAGCAGCTTGTGGTAGATTTCGGTATCCGCCGCCTCGCTGAGGACGATGGCGATGAAGGAGGCCATGATGATGCGCCATTCGACGGCCAGAAACAGGGACTCCAGGATCATCCCCGCGGCGGCGATCAAAATCATGGTGTAAACCGGACCGCGTCCAAACCGGTGCACACGGTCGCGCTGGGTAAAGGTGACACCAAAAACCATCGTGCCGACCGACACCATGCCGAAAACCGGCAGGGGAATAAACCAGGTCGCGGTAAAGTTGGCCACCAGAACGGCGGCGATATAGATGCTCATGGAAAGGTACAACCTGAATCTCCTTTGGAAAAGGACGCTGACACCGCGTAATTCAATAACGATAAAACGATCAATAGTCAATCCGCATGATGGCGATAGGCGTCAACCGCGGCCCGGCTCACGTCATAAGAAAACCCCTTGTTGCTCAGATGGGTAAGTATTTTCAATCGGCGCTCCCGGCCCTTGAATCGAAGCCAGCGACGCCGCTTGCGGTGGATACAGGCCAGCGCCAGTTTGTGTTCGTCGATGGCGCTTAAAGCCTTTTCGATCTGATCCCCCGCAATTCCCTTGTGTTTCAACTCCTGCCCCATCAGGCGCAGACTGCGTGGCGATGTGTTCATGCGGTGGTTGACCCAATTGGCGGCAAATACCTGATCGTCAATGTATTTTTTTTGAACTAAATTTTTTAGGACAAGATCGACTACGGCCGCCTCGAAACCCTTGCGCTTTAATTGCCGGCGGATTTCGAGGCGACTGCGGTCCCTTGTGGCCAGATAGCGCAGGGCACACTGGACGGCATCGCGTTGGCCCTGCTCGGCCTGCAATTGTTTGAGTTCGTCCGCACCGATCCGGTTGCCCACCGTGAACCGGCCGGCGGCGACCAGACTGACGGACACGCAAGGCTGGCCGTCCACGTGCACCATGATGCGGTTCGGTTGGGACTTATGCCATTTCAGATCGGTGATGGTGTGTTTCAAGGCCGTCTGCTTCGTCGCCGTCCTTTCAGACAATGATTTCGGAATGCTCAAAAATCGGTTCGAATAAACGGGCTGCGACTTCCTCGAAATCCTCGGTCCAGGGTTGGCGTCCGCGAAAGCCCAGCGCAATATACGGATCGTCCTTGTCGCCCGGAAACATTCGCGATCCTTCCCAGGCCCGCTGTGCCGCCTGGAAGGCCTGCGGCGCCGGTTTGCGTTTTGCGAAGCGCTGGCGTGCAAAGGCGACGGTGGCCCGTGGAAATATTGGAAGCGGGATATGGGCGGCCTGGAAGTATAAATCGAGCAGCTGATTGAGGATCGGCAGGCTCTTTTCCACAAAATTGAATTGGCGCACTTCGTCACGACAGATGAGCACGGTCGATCCGCAAGCCTTTTCCGCCAGGGCCAGACGGCAATAGATCAAATGCTGGATCCAGGCTCCCAGCAGTGCTCTTGCATTCGTTTGGGCGTAACGGTAGATGACAGGGCCATTGGTAAAAAGGGTTTCGAGGCGGCCGCGCAATAGAAAACCCTCAAGCGCTATTTGAAACGACCGGGGCGGTTGGGGTGGCGGGTCGACATGGGGCCGGATTCGGTCGCTGAATTCGGCTACATCATCGGCCAGGCGCTGGAAAACGGTGCGTCCGGTCTCACCGTGGGGCAGGATGCCGCGGGCCTTCTGCAGCGGCAGCGCCGATGCGAAAGGCATACCCTCCAGGGTTTTCGCCGTCAGCCACTGGCCCTCCCGGTATTTTTCCAGGGCATCGAGATCAAATGCTTCACGATCCTCGTCGGGCCGATCCTTCGGTCGTAGTTGCAGATCGAGCCGCTTTTCCAGCAGGAACCGGCAGGGATGCGCCAGGGCCTCCAGAAGGTCCTCCGGGGTCAGCGTTAGAAAATGCTCCGGACACTTTTCCAGGGCGCAGTGGAGAAACGGCACCGCCTCCGGTCGGGTTCTGGACGGGGCCGCCAGGTTGCGCGCGGCCTGGGCATTGTCGCGGTTGAAACTGAAAAGCCGTGGATCCTCGCCATTGAAATAGGCCGGAGAAAAGGCCTGCAGCCGATGGGACGTTACCAGATCATCCTCGCTCAAACCGAAGCCTTCCTGGAGATAGTCCGTCAATTCCCCCACGAGGACCGAAGGCGGCCGGATTGAATTGTCGTGAACGTCAAATCCGGCGTAGCTGATATAAATACAGCGGCGGGCGGAAATCAGCGCCTCCAGGAACAGGTAACGATCGTCGCTGCGCCGGGAACGATCCCCGAGGCGGGGGTTGAGGGCCATCAGATCAAAACTGCGGGGACGGTCGCGGCGGGGAAACAGATCATGGTTCATGCCCACGAGACAGATGACTTCGGCCGGGATGCTGCGCATCGGCAGCAGGGCCCCGAAGGTGATGCCGCCGGCGATGAAGCCGCCGCGATAGCTTTCCCGGGACAAATGTCTGTCCAGATAAGCCCGTACGATATCCAGATCGACCGGTTCGTTAAATGCCGCCATGCTGCCGCCGTGGTGCATCGCTTCGAACAGGCGCTCCAGAACCTGAAAATCGTATTCATAACGCTCATCGCGCACAAAAAAGTCCGTAAGGGTCTCAGCCATCCGGTAACGCCAGCGGGTCCAGGTCCTGGGTGTGGCGAGGTCCCGGCTGAATTCCCACAAAGTTTCGATCAATCCGGACAGACGGCCCAGAACGACGGCCTGGCTTCCCTGAACGCGGTCTTGCGGTAAAATATCCTGAAAAAGCCTGTCCGGCTCGGCCTGCATGGCATATCCCAGAATAAGGCGATCAAGCCCGCCGCGCCAGGTATTGGCGTCGATCGGTGGAAGATCCCAGGCTTCTTTGCTGGCGCCATCCATACCCCAGCGGATGCGCGCCCGGGCAATCCAGCTGGCGATCAAATCCAGATCGGTCTCGGCCAGTTCGAATTGCGCGCGCAGCGGGCCGAATTCCAGGAGCGTCAGGATTTCCGAACTTGTGAAGCGCGATGCCCGCAGATCCAGCAAGGCCTTGAAGGTTTCCACCAGCGGGCTGGCCGTTTCCAGACGACGGTCGGCGATGCTGAACGGCAAATACAGGCGTTCATCCGCCCGGGACCCGAAAACGGCCTGGATATAGGGCGCATAAGTCTCGATATCCGGCGTCAAAACCAGAATATCCCGTGGCTCGAGATCCGGATGCCGGTCGAGAATGGCCAGAAGCTGGTCCTGCAGAATTTCGATTTCGCGCATGGGACCGTGACAGGCATGGATTTGAATGGAATGGTCGGTTTCTGTCCCGGGCGGTTGGCCGACTTTTCCTCCCGGTCCACAACCGCGCTGGGTCAGGTGCAGCAGGTCGTGCTGCAAGGCTCTGAGCAGGGTATCCGGCACCAGGTCTTCAAATCGTTCTTCCAGCGGGCAATCAGACTGGGCGATCAGCGCCTGAAACTCCCTTCCGTGTCCTCCCATCGATGCCAGCAGGCGGTTACCGATTTCCAGGTGAAGCGTGTCCGCCCCCGCCGAGTGGTCCGCTTCGGGCAATTGGCGTCGGATCCGATCCACCTCGCGGTCCGAGGCGATATCGACC
>JAERRP010000801.1 GCA_016735415.1 Desulfobacterales bacterium
ATTCTGGAACGCCGCCCCGAGGCCCGCGAAACCGAGGTGCAACAGGAACTCGATTCCCGGCCGCAAGTGGTATCCTTCCAAAATGTCTCTTTTCGCTATGACAGCGAAGGTGAAACCATGGTCCTGGACGGTATCAATCTCACGGCCCGTTCCGGTCAGGTAATCGCCCTGGTGGGCGTGAGCGGCGGGGGTAAAACATCCCTGGTGAATCTACTTCCCCGTTTTTACGATGTTGCGGGGGGAAGCATCCGGATCAACGGCCAGGATATCCGGACGTTTTCACTGGCCTCTTTGCGCCGCCAGATCGCCATTGTGACCCAGGAACCGATTCTCTTCAACGAAAGCATCCGGGACAATATCGCCTACGGTAATCGCCAGGCATCGGAAGCGGATATTCTGCAAGCCGCCCGGTCGGCCTATGCCTATGATTTTGCGGCCGATCTTCCACAGGGCCTGGAAACGCGAATTGGTGAGTTGGGCTCCCGGCTTTCCGGCGGCGAAAAGCAGCGCGTCTGCATCGCCCGGGCCCTTCTCAAGAATGCCCCGATTCTCATCCTGGACGAGGCCACTTCGGCGCTGGATTCAAAATCCGAAATTCTCGTGCAGAAAGCGCTCGTGAATCTGATGCAGGGGCGAACCACTTTCGTGATCGCCCATCGTCTTTCCACCATCGTCCATGCCGACCACATCATTGTACTGGCCGGCGGCCGCATTGCTGAAGAGGGCTCGCATGACGTGCTTGTGGCCCGACGCGGCGAATACCATAAACTCTATCAGATGCAGTTCGGCGGTCAGGCCGAAAACGGAACCCGTTTTAAAAGCACCTGAAAACAGCAACACTGCATCCTTGGCCGGCATTGCAATGAAGATCATCCATCGTCATATTTTCTTGAATGTGATGACACCCCTTCTGGTGAATCTTCTGTTTTTTACGTTTATCTTTCTCATGGGTAAAATGCTCAAGATCACCAAGCTGATCATCAACTATCAGGTTGACGCCGGTGTGATCGGTCTGCTGCTGCTCTATTCCATCCCGCATTTTCTGGTCTTTGTTCTTCCCATGTCGGTGATGATGGCGATCCTTCTGGCCTTTATGCGCATGACCGCCGACAATGAAGTCATGGCCATGAAAGCCGCCGGCGTCAGTCTCTACAAAATGGTTCCGCCCGTTCTCGTCATTGCCGGGGGCGCGGTGCTGGCCACGCTGGTGATGACGGTTTATGGGATGCCGCAAGGTAAACTGGCCATCAAGCAGTTGACCTATGCCACCCTGGCCGCCAATGCCAACGTGGGTCTCAAGGCGCGCACGTTCAACAACCGGTTTGAAAAAGTGACGCTCTACGTCAGCGCCATCGAAGCGCAGACCATGCGTTTGAGGGATGTTTTCATCGAAGACCGCCGCAACCCTGATGCCGTAAGCACCATCGTCGCGCCGGACGGTCGTCTGATCCGCGTGCCGGGCCGACGGGCCGTGCGGATGCGACTCTACAACGGGTTGATCAACCAGGTAAAGCGCGCCAGTCAGTCAGCCAGCACCCTTCATTTCGCCACCTATGATATCGAGTTCGACCTGAAGCAGGCGGATAAGCTTGCACGCTACAAACGCAAGGATGAAGACGAAATGAGCCTGGCGGAGCTTGATGCGCATATCCGCAAAGTTCAGACCGATCCGGAGGACTATCGTGAAGCCCTGGTTGAATTTCATACCAAATTCTCCATTCCGGTCGCCTGTCTGGCACTGGGGCTTCTGGCCATTCCCCTGGGAGTGGAGCTGAAATCCAACCGCAAGTCGGCCGGACTGGGGTTGGGATTGATCGTGTTTGTGATGTACTATGTGCTCATGACGGCCGGCCGGGTATTCGGGGAGATGGGGGTATTCAATCCGGCCCTGGGCCTCTGGGTTCCGAATGCTCTTTTCGGGGTGGCCGGGATCGTGATGCTGGTCCGCAGTGCTAATGAAAAACCGCTCTACTGGATGGACTGGCTGCGGGCGGTCGGCACATCGATTGCGGAAGCGACCCGGCGCATGCTTCTCCGGCTGACCCGGCGTCCGGGTTGATCCGCGCTACTTTCAAGAAGACCTATGACCATTATCGACCGCTATATCATCCGTGAGATTACCCGCTATCTATTATGGGTTTTGCTTTCCGTCACGATGATCTACATCATTGCCGATTTTTTCGATAAAATCGACAATCTGCTTGCGTCGAAATTGCCCTTTGCCAAGGCGGCGTTATTCTTCATCTCCCGGATTCCTTTCGAACACCTGATCCCGGCCAGCACGCTGCTGTCGGTGCTGGTGGTATTTGGTCTGATGAACAAGCACAACGAGTTGACCGCCCTCAAAACCAGTGGGGTCAGTATTTATCGCTGTATCAAGGCCCCGCTCATCGTGGGTGTCGTAGCGAGTCTTTTTCTGATCCTGTGCGCGGAGATGATGCTGCCGATTCTGCGATCGACGGCCAATCGCATGTGGCTGGAGGCGGGCAACAAAGTCCACGACAAGTCGCGCAAGCAGGACGTGTGGCTGCGGGGAGACCGCCTTATTGCCCATATCCGGCATTTCGATCCCGACCAGTCGAGCGCCCTTGACGTCAGCATCAATTTTTTTGATCGGAACTTTCGTCTGATTCGGCGAATCGAGGCCCGCCGGATTCTGTTTCAGGCGACGCAGTGGTCCTGCCATGATACCATGGAGCAGGTTCTGAACCCGAATGACGGCAGTTCCGCCATTATACACCACGATCAGATGACCACGCCGGTTTATTTCCAGCTTGACGAATTGAAACACGGCATCAAAGCGGCCAGCGAAATGGGCGTGTTCGAACTGGCGGAGTATATACGGACAGTGGCATCGGAAGGCTATGACACCACCGCCCTGCGTGTGGACTGGCAGGCCAAAATTGCTTTTCCGCTGGTTTGCGTGATCATGGCGGTGATGGCGGCCTCAATCGCCGGCAGGACCCGGCGCGGCGATGGGTTGGCCACCGTGGTGGTCATGGGCATTGGATTGGCTTTTTGTTTCTGGGTGGTACAGGGTTTCAGTCTGGCGCTGGGGTATGCGGCCATGCTGCCGCCGGTGCTGGCGGCCTGGATCCCCAACCTGATCTATGCGGGCACCACCGCGATTTTTTTGATACGGGCGGAGTAGGCGGGCGTGCAAACGATGGGGCAGACAACCAAACCCAATGATCGTCTGGTGCGGCTGATATCCGGCATCATTTACGCCCGTGAGAACGACCGGCCACTCGCCTGTGCCTGTCTGCGGACGGCGGCCATTCTTTATGAAGCGGCCGTACGCGTGCGTGCGCGGTATTACCTTGGCCGCCGGCGGCACCCGGATAAACTGCCCTGCCGGGTGGTTTCCATCGGCAATCTGGCTCTGGGAGGAACCGGCAAAACACCATTATGCATTTATCTGGCCGGCCTGATCCATGATGCCGGCTACCGGGTTGCGATCGTCAGCCGTGGCTACAAAGGGCAAGCCGAAAAGACCGGGGCCTTGATTGAACCCGGGCCTTTATCGGCTCCCGCAGCCCACCGGGTCGGTGATGAGCCGGCGCTGATGGCCCGCCTGCTCGCACCGCGATCGATACCCATTTTCGTCGGGCGCGACCGTTTGGCCTCCGGCCGGCGGGCGCTCACGCAGTTTCAGCCTGATGTCATTCTGCTGGATGACGGTTTCCAGCACCATCGCCTGGCCCGTGATCTGGATATTGTCCTGCTGGATGGCGGCGATCCCCTGGGAAACGGTTATTTGCTGCCGCGGGGTCCTTTACGTGAACCGCCGGCCGCCCTGGCCCGTGCCGATATTCTGATCCTGACCCGCTGCCAACGAAAACCCGGGGGGCGCCTGATGGCGGATGCGGCCACGGTTCTGGTGCAAGCGGTCCCCGGCTTGAAGGCCAAACCGATATTTTCCAGCCGGCACCGGCCTGTCGCCCGTGAATGCTTAACGGCCGGCACATCCGCCGGGCCTCGATCCGGCCGCCTGGACCTGGCCGCTTTGAAAGGCCTTCCGGTTCTGGCCTTTGCCGGTATTGCCCGCAACAAGGCCTTCCGGGAAACGGTTGCGGGCCTGGGCGCCGATATCCGTGGATGGTCCGCCTTCCGTGATCATTATCGCTATTGTGCAGACGATCTGGCGCTTTTAACACACGCCGGGCTTAAACGGGGGGTCCGGGCGCTGGTCACCACCGATAAGGACCGCATTCGAATCCGTGATGAATGGATCCGGGAGCTGCCGCTGATGGTCGTCGGGGTCCGGATGGATTTCCATGACGATACCGATGCCTTCCAAAGCCTCATATTTGAAAAACTCCATCTGGATGCCCGCCGGGAGATGACAACATGATTGTGCTGGGGTTGTCGGGTGCCTTGACCCATGATCCTTCGGCCGCCCTTTTCGTGGATGGCGAACTCGTGAGTGCCGCCGAAGAGGAGCGCTTTCTGCGGGAAAAACACGCCCGGCGTTGCTGGCCGCTGCATTCGGCCCGTTACTGTCTTGCGGCCGCGGGCATATCCCCTGCCGATGTGGCTGCCGGGGCCTTTCCCTTTGCCCCCTTCGGTTTCCGCTACCCCGGCCGCTGGCATTTTGCCCGTCGTTACTGGTACGCGCCCGACCGCGCCCTGAATGTGCTGTTCAATGGTAATCGGCTTTACCGGCGCAACCGCAGGGCCATTTTGCACCTGATGGGCCAACTGGATATCGATTCCGCACGAACGCCTTTCCGGCCGGTGCCCCACCATCTGGCCCATGCAAGCAGCGCCTACCACCTGAGCGGTTTTTCCGGAAAGACGGCCATTCTGGGCATCGACGGCAAGGGCGAATATGCCACGACTTTTTTCGGATACGGTGAGAACGGGCGGATCCATCCGATCAGGGAATTCTATGATCCCGATTCCCTGGGGGGCGTATACGGCGCCCTGACTCAGTATCTCGGTTTCGAGATGCTCGACGGGGAGTTCAAGGTGATGGGGATGGCACCTTACGGCGATCCCACCCGATATGATTTCGGAAGATTGATCCGCTGTAACGGGCGTTCGTTCAGCGTGAATACCCGGCTCGTCAACACGGTGGGGCTCAGGCGCTATAAACAGGAGGGCCTTGGTTTTTACTTCAGTCCCCGATTGGTTGAATGGCTGGGGCCCAAACGTGAAGGTGACGAAATCGACAACCCTTACGTGGATTACGCCGCCAGTATGCAGCAGCTTCTGGAAACGGTCGCCCTTGGCCTCATCGACACCTATTTGTCCGATATCCTCAGAGAGACCGGCCAAATCTGTTTTGCCGGCGGGGTGGCCCTGAACGTCCGGTTGAACCAGCACATCATCGCCCGGCCCGACGTGGACGAACTGTTCGTGCAGCCGGCGGCCAGCGATGCCGGCACCGCGATCGGGGCGGCGTCCTATGTGGCCCACGCGCTGGGCGATACCATTCGACCGCTGGAGCATGTCTATCTGGGGCCGGCCTTCACTACGGATGCCTGCCGTCGGGCCTGTGAAGCCCATCCCGCCCGCCCGAGCTTTAAAACCGTTGCGGATGCGCCCGATGAGGCGGCCCGCCTGCTGGCCGAGGGCCATCCGCTGGCCTGGTTTCAGGGCCGCATGGAATTCGGTCCGCGGGCCCTGGGCAATCGCAGTATTTTAGGCGATCCCAGCCGCGCCGGCATGGCCGAGCGCATCAACGCCCAGATTAAATACCGCGAACGCTGGCGACCGTTCTGTCCCAGCATCCTGGACCGGGCC
>JAERRP010000092.1 GCA_016735415.1 Desulfobacterales bacterium
CAGATTCTTGCCAGCCACAACATTCCAAGACAGTCCCTTGTTCGAATATTAAACACACTGTGCGACCGGGGGGTCATTGACCGTACAGAACAAAGAGGATTTTATAGACTGGGCATGAAGCTTTTGTATATGGGTAACCGCCTTCAGGATAAAATAGACCTTCGTGCTGTTGCCTGTCCGTTTATGGAGGAATTGTCCAGACAGACCCGCAAGACCATCGAACTCTCAATCCTCGACCGCGATCAGCTTATCTGTATTGAACAAATTCAGGGAAATGAGGGTGTCAATCTTTATTCGCGTGTAGGAAGTGTCTACCCTTACCTTCATGCGGTCAGTGTAGGAAAAATTTACCTGGGCCACATGGATCCGGTAAAAAGGAAACAAATTCTTGAAAAAATCGGTCTCCCTAAGGTTGCGAAGCACACCATTACCGATGCAAAAGTGCTGGAAAAAGAACTAAGGCTAATCCAAAAAGAAGGCTATGCCTTTGAAGATCAGGAATTACGCACAGGTGTGCGAAGAGTGGCGGCCCCGATATACGATTACATGGATGAACTGGCCGGATGCATAAGCATTGCCGCACCGATTTTTAGTTTCAAGGGAAAAGTCAAGCATCGCCTTGGGAAAATGGCTGTTGAAGCTGCACGAAAAATATCAAAGGGCATGGGCCAAATACTCGAAGGCAAACAATATTAATACCAAAATGTTGCCTGAAAACTTTCAGAGCGTTTAATGGAATTTTCGAACCTGGAGTTGTAATGAGAAAGTTTTTCTACCCGTCAGCCATAGCTGTTTTTGGTGTGGGCACCAGCCCTGCCAATCTTGCGAAGAATATCATCCACAATTGCCTGGAGATGGGGTTTGAAGGAAATATTTATCCTGTAGGGAAAAACCCGGGAACAGTTTATGGCAGGGAAATCATAACCGAACCGAAGGCTTTACCTGAGGGTATCGATCTTGCGGTGATCCTGATTCCGGCTCATCTGGTTGCGGAAACTTTGAGTGTCTGCGGCCGAAGGGGAATCCGGCATGTGATTGTTTCCACTGGCGGATACAGTGAATTTAACAAAAAAAACAACCTTGCTGAAAACGATCTTCTAAAAACAGCAAGGCAACATAGAATCCGGTTCATCGGACCCAACTGCATCGGAATTATCAGTACGGGATCCGGTCTTTGCACGCCTTTTAATCCGATCAATACTAAAAATTTCAAAAAAGGTTCGGTGAGCCTTATCTCGCAGAGCGGCGGTATCGCCAATCAAACCGCTCACTATTTTTCAGAGGAGCATATAGGCTTTTCCAAGATCATCAGTGCCGGCAACAAACTGGATATGGATGAAATCGATTTCATAGAATATCTCCAGGATGACAAGGATACAAAACAGATACACCTCTATTTGGAAAGCATTAATGATGGCCGAAAACTGATGCGTATGGCCAAAAAATCAACAAAACCGATTGTTATGCTTAAATCAAATGTGAGTCGGGCGGCATCAGATGTTGCCAGATCCCACACAGCAGCTCTTTCCAATGATAATCGGGTGGTGAATGGTGCCATGAAACAGCCCGGGGTCATTCGAGTACAAAGTATTCACGAAATGACGGTTTGTGCAAAAGTGCTTCGCCTGCCACCACTTAAAGGTAACCGTCTTGTAGCTATATCGCTTTCAGGAGGCTTTTCAGTCTTACTTGGGGATGCCTGTGAAAAATATGGTTTCCAGTGCCCCGCGCTGCCGGAATCTCTTATTCGAAAGATCGAAAGCTTTCGCCGCGGCGGTGTAATACGCATGTCCAACCCGATGGATTTCGGTGATATTCACAGTGTCGAGCCTTTAATATTTACTCTGCGTGAGTGCCTTGCTCTTGATGATATTAACGGCATAGTACTCTCTTTTATGTATGGACCGGAAATAGCTAAAATGATTGGAAAAGAGACTGCAGAACCAGGCAAGTTCCTGGATATTTTTGAACAGATAAGCAACGATGCCGGAAAACCGATAGGGCTCAGTTTTTTTGCGGAAAGGCGCCAGATTGAGCAACTAAAAGCGTTGAATACGTTTCCTGTGTTTAATGATCCAGTCGAAAGCGTCCTTGCACTCAGGATGCTCAGAGATTACTCGCAGAAAAGAAATTAAGCTCACAATTGAGTCCGTAATAAGGAAAAAGACCAATGAAAATTCTTTTTGCAGCTCTGGGAAATGCATAGTGTGGATTTCTTGGATTGCTTTGTTCAGAAATTCCGCAACACGTGTGCGAAGCCACCGGGGGATTTACGGTAGATAGCTTGAAAGGTGGTGATGTGTTTTTGCAGCCTACCTGGTAAAAAAAATGGGATTCGCCCCGGCATGGGCTGGCTGCCTGTGAGCTACTGTCGGGGGCTTGAGTGTTTTTTGCAGTATCATATGGGGAAGTATTTCCGATCGAATCGGTCGCGGCCGGGGAGCGGCTCGGGCTTATCTTGTACTCGGGCTTTCCTATATCATATTTGCCCTGATCAAGTTAAAATTCGGTTTTTACCTGGCGGCGGTCATGTTCGCTCTTACCGCCGGGAGTATCCCGACGATTATGGCGGCCGCAGCCAGTGATTTCTTTGGCCCTCGCCTGGCACCGGCAGGCTTGGGCTTTATCACACTCTTTTTCGGCATCGGCCAGGCTCTTGGACCGGCCCTGGGAGGATACATGGCCGACGTAAGCCATTCCTTTACGATGCCGTTTTTCGTTGCGGGGTGCATCTCGTTTGCGGGTATGATTTCTTCTTTATATCTTTAAAGGAAACTTGATGAGCACTACCCTGTTTCGCAGACATAATAGAAATCACTTCAGCCACGCTGCTATTGAAGAAGCGGATAGAAAGAGTATTATCCAAGGCTGGATCGTGGTGGTAACGGGGTTTTTACTAGTATTCATCCTTTACGGCTCATCTTATTCCT
>JAERRP010000425.1 GCA_016735415.1 Desulfobacterales bacterium
GTGGTTAGGGCGGGTACCGAAGTGACCCTGCTGCCACCGGATGATGTGCTGGTGCGTGTGGGTGAGCGCGGCATCACGAGAGAAGCATTAAACATGCGTACCCGGCAGATTACCCTCAAACGCCGCCAGAAGCCAACGGCGGAGGAAATGGCGACCCTGGTCGATCGACTGGTGGAGCAGACCCTGTTTGCCGAGGAGGCGCGGGATCAGGGTTTGGACCAGGAAGAAGTTGTAAAGATTCTGATCGCGGATACGGTGGACAAGCTGCTCGCCAATCTCTATGTCCGTGGTCATGTGCTGCCCGCCGTGCAGGTCTCCGAAACCGAAGTGGTCAGCTACTACACTACCCATCAGCATAGCTGGCGACAACCCGAAACGGTGCGGGCGCGCCATATTTTGTTGCGGGTCGCCCCCCGGGCCACGGCTGAGGCCGTGCAGGCGGTGGAAGTCCTGGCCCTGGGGATCCGGCAGCGCCTCTTATCGGGCGAGGACTTTGCAATATTGGCCAAGTCCTGCTCGGAGGACACCGGCACCAAAAACAAAGGCGGCGACCTGGGGTTTTTCACCCGCAAGGGCAAGGTGGCGGCCATCTCGGAGACGGCCTTCGGCCTGAAGGTTGGCGAGATCAGTCCGCCGGTGCGCAGCTCGGTGGGCTACCATATCCTGCAGACAATGGAACACCGTTCGCCGGGCGTAAAACCGCTGGAAGCGGTCAGAGGGAAAATTCGCGCCTTTTTGTTGCGGGAAAAGCAGACGACGGCGGCCAGAACAGAACGCCGACGCCTGGAAAAAAAATATAACCTCTATGTCCATGAAGCGCTCCGATTGAAAGGGGGACATGATGCGCCCTAAGTTCAAAATCTTCTGGGGGGCTGCGGGTGCTGTCGGCGTCCTTTTGATCCTGGTGTCGTTCGTGCTGGTTCGGCTGGTGCCTTCAGGAAGTGGCCGGGTGATTTTTAATGCGGGCACCCCAACGGTGCCGGTGACGCGGGTCGAACCTGATTTGGCCCCGCCGCCGGTCTTGCATCGCGGGGAGCCGAGCGCTGGCTCCGTCCGCAAGTTTAGGGCCCAGCGGTCTGCAGCCGTGAGTTCCGACAGGCCGCAACCGCCTGACCGTCCCGCTGCACGTCCGATACTGACGCCCGGTTCAACTGCGACAGTTGCCAAAATCGATAATGCTCCCCAAACCCTGGAAGAGCTCGACCAAACCTTTGAACAGTTCCTGATGGCCGAGGGGCATTCAACAGATGATCTTGACCGGCAGCGTTCTTTTCCGGTTTCGGTCAACCAGACACAACTTCCCTCCCCGGCCGAAGCCAAAACGGATCTTGAGGTCGAGGCGGCAGAAATACTTATGGACTGGTATCCCATTGAGGACGTACGTCTGCAGGCCAGCGGCGAAGTCTGGATCCAGATCGATTCATCAACGGCAAACCCTGCATCGCTGGATGAAATGATGGCCGCGACGGCTGCTCAGTACGGCAATGCCGGACAGCCCGTAAAAGTCGTGGCCTGGTCGGGGAATCGCACCCGGGCGGTAAAAACGTTTTTTGGAGAACCGATTTTTTAGATGAATGCGGGAAGAAATATGTGCGGTTCGGTCATGAAAAGAAAATGGGTACTTTGCGGTATTCTCTTGCTTGCCGTCCTGGGACTGTCTGCATTTCTCATCCAGGGCGTGCTGCAAAAGGCGCCAGCGGCTGTTGTTTTTACCGAAAAACCTGCCGATGGGTTTTCCTCCGTTGCCCATCAGGCCAAGTTTCCCGCGGTGCCAACCCCGACACCTCGGGTGCCGGCGGAACCCGTTAGTGAATCAATGCGGCCGGATGAATCGCCACCGCGCGAAGAAATCATAGCGGCGGATGTTAAGGAGAATGCCCAGGCCGATCTGGAGCATGCCCGGACAGAAGTGTTCAAGGCCGAGGCCATGGCCACCCTCCCGCTCCTGACCCTGCATACGGCCGACCCCTTTCAGCCTGACAGGCCCGGTCCCAGGCGCGGAGAGATTTGGATTCGCATTCAGCCGAACCGGTCGGGTGAAACGCGGGACATCATGGCGCAGGTGGCGGATCTCTATAAATCGACGCTGCAATATGAAGAATCCGTAAAGGTGATGCTCTGGGTCGGCGGGCAGCCGATTGCACGGACCGATTTCTAGCGATCTTCAACCTTCCCTGTCGTTGTGATCTCGACATCGGTTGGCGGAAAGAAAATCCGGAACAAGCGGGCGCATCGTATGGTAGCAAAGCTTTCGGTTGAGTGGGGCCTGGCGTTCCTTTTGGTGATTTTCACCGGTATGGCTTTCGCCGGAAGCGGGCCCAGACTGACTGTCGCGCAACCCCTGGGGGATTCCGGCGAAGTGATGGCAGGGGTACCGGCCCGTTTGGCATTCAAGCTGGCCAATTGCGGTAGCGCGCCGCTGAAAGTTATCAAAGTCGGGCATACGGCCGGTTGCTTCGTCGAAGATTATGTAAAGCAGATTGCTCCCGGCCAAACCGGATTCATTCATGGCGGTCTTGCGACCACGGGGCTCAAAGGCCGGATCGAAGGCACTTTCTATGTTTATACCAACGACCCCGAGGCCATGCGATACCCCTTGAAGGCGACCGCCACCGTCATTCCGCTTATCACGGTTGAGCTCGATCGTATCTATTTCAGCGGCTTTAGCGACAAAGCCTACCACACCACCATCACCATCCATAGCAATAGCAGTCGGCCACTGGAGATCAAATCTACGGCTTGCTCGGTTGAAAACCGTTTGCGCTATCGCCTGGAGCCCCTGCGTGCCGGAAAAACCTATCGCCTTGACGTGCATGCCCAGCCCCCCCCGGGATCCTATTTTCGGGGACGGTTCATCCTCGAAACCAACTACGCCGCCGTACCGCAAATCATTATTCCGGTGATGGGGCGGATTTTAAGGGATGTGGACGTGATGCCGACGACGATAGACTTTGGGATCCGCTTTAAAAAAGATTATGTCAAACCGTCGCCGCAGGAAAAGGTGCGCTTAAAGGACTGGCGGCAAAACTGGCACAATCTTCCCGCAAATCTTATCCTGCGGGTCAATCGTGGCAAAGATGTTCACATCACCGACATCGTCATGGAAAGTTCTTATTTCAAGAAAGAAAAAAAGATTGTGCGTGAGGGTCGAGTTTATCGCCTGGTGGTGTGGCCCCTTATCGATCAGAGGGCGGCGGGCGAATACC
>JAERRP010000595.1 GCA_016735415.1 Desulfobacterales bacterium
GAATGCTGGGTGTTGTCAAAGAGTTGGACCAGTCCACTGATGGTGGAGGGGAGAAAGGGCCACGCCTGGCGGATGACCCGACCGGCGGGCTATGCCTGCCATTGGGTGTTGGTGCGGCCGTGGCATGAAGCCTTTCCAAATTCGATCGAACGTGTCTATGATGGAAGATGAATCCGATCGGGTGCGCACGACCTGACCCGACGTGGCAGGAAGATGTTCAAATGCCAATCTCAGGAGAGGGATTTTCAGGATGGATACCATAGAACTGGCCCATGGTTATGCGCTTGAAGTGGGAACGGCCCTTCAGGTTCGCATTGAAGACCTTGAGTTCATGTTTGCAAGCGAACTTATCGGCGCTGAAGACGATGGCCATCTTTTGATCGCCTTCGATTCCGAAATGGAGATTTTTCAGAACCGTTTAAAAACGGGTATGATCATTTCCGTCTACTACCTTGCGGATGACATTTACCACATGTTCAATACGCGGTTCGAACGCCTGGCCGATGATCCGGTGAAGGCATTGGCCCTGCAGGCCCCCGGGGAAGTACTCAACATCGAACGCCGTTCGCATCGACGCATTAACTGCACTCTGCCGGCCCGTGTCGACATTCGCAAAACCCTTTCCATGGAGATCAGCAACATCAACCACAAGGGCTGCCGCATCACATCGGATGCCAACGCGGCCGCCGCCATCCGTCTTGAGCCTTCCGATCGCATCCTGCTGCGGATTCGGGCGCCGGAGGCTCCCCACGGCTATATCGTGGAGGGTCAGATCCGCAATGTGATCCGGCAGGGTGACAGGTTCGAAGCCGGTGTCCTGTTCGACACCCTGCCCGAAACCTTCAAAACCTTCCTCAAATCCCTGACAATCACGGATGAATGAACGGCCGTGCCCGGCCGCGAGGGGTATCTTTCAGCCCCGATCGGCATCGGCCGGCGGCGGGGCGATCCGAAGACAGCGTATGGTGGGGGTCGGGTCGCTGGCCAGGCGACGCAGGTGCCGTCGGAAGGTCGCCCTGCGGGGTCTGTGGGCCAAACGCACCAGATGGGATTCGTAGCGGCAGTCTGAGCTGCCGAAGCCGGTGACGGGCATCCTGGCCCCGCGCATTCGCATCAGTCCCCCTTTAATTCCAGATGCAGAATGTAGGTCCCTTTTCCGAGGACGACATTCAATTGAGGATCATCTCCAACTAAATTGGAGAAGAATCCCAATTAATTACAAGCGGGCGGCGGTGCGGTGTCGACCGAGGGGGTGACCATCAACGGCGGGCCAGGCGTTTCAGGGCCCGTGAAATGCCGCCGTTAATGGCATAATAACCGAAATCGTTATGGTGAGCCTCCCAGGGGCAGTCATCCGAAATGTAACCCAGATGACTTCTTTTTCCCAGGGCCCTGGCAATATTGGTATCGAGGCCAAAATAGCCGAAATTGGCCAGTTCGCCAGCGCCTGAAGTTTCCAGGGGATTGTACCCGAGGCCGTTGGCAGGTTTTCTCATGGCATAACCTCCTTTGCGGAAAACGGGGTTCATTCCGGCGGGGTAGTTTCAATCTATGTCTATGTGAATAACAATATCCGTGCCAGTAGCACGAATAATAGAGACTCTTTGATTTTACAGCCTTTTTTTATTTTTCGATTCGAAAAAACTTGTGTAGGCTTGCGTTTGAACACATCATATGTACATAGGGGTGGCATTATATGTATGGACAGCGGGGCGAAAAGGAGACGTCATGAAAGAATCCCTGCGCTTGACCCCGGATGAAAAGACTTTTTTTTTCCATGTATACAAAGCCGGCCTGGCCAGTTCTTTCAGCGACGATCGGATCGAACTGGAAGCCAAAATTGCCGATGCGGTCGACTTGCCGATCCGGAAGCGCATCGAACGGGCGATCCACCGGGTCAAGGCCTCCATTGCCGTGCTGGAAAGGGGAGGGCGGGTCGACTTCAACCGCTATGGCGGTGCCGACCGCGGGTTGGTCAGGGCCGGGCTGCTGTTCGACTTTTTTTACGATTTCCGCGAACGCTTCGATCAGCTCATCCGCGCCCAGATCGCGGCGGGCGATACCCCGATCAAGGTTGCGTTTGCGGACGAAGCGCTGCGTCTGCTGCGACAGCGGGGTTTCAACCCGGAGGATGCCCTGCGCTATTTTGCCCTCTGCTACCAGTTGCGGCGGGCCTATTTTTTTCTGTACCGGACCCTGGTCGGTTGCAGCCCCGGCATGAAGAAATTGCGGCAGGACCTCTGGCACAATGTCTTCACGCACAATATCGAGCTTTACGACCGTTATTTGTGGAACCGGATGGAGGACTTCTCGACCCTCCTCCTGGGGGAAACCGGGACCGGCAAGGGCACGGCGGCCATGGCCATCGGGCGCTCGGGCTTTATTCCTTTCGATGCGGACAACAACACTTTTGTCGAGAGTTTCACGCGCTCGTTCGTGTCGCTGAACTTGTCGCAGTTTCCCGCCACCCTGGTGGAGTCCGAGCTCTTCGGACATAAAAAGGGCGCTTTCACGGGGGCCGTCAAGGATCATCGCGGGGTGTTCGATCATTGCAGCCCCTATGGCGCCATCCTGCTCGACGAAATCGGCGAGCTGTCCATCCCCATCCAGATCAAACTCCTGCAGGTGCTTCAGGACCGTAAATTCGTGCCGGTCGGCAGCCACCAGGAAGGGCGTTTTGAGGGGCGCGTGATCGCCGCCACCAATCGTTCGCTCGAAGAGATCCACAGCCAAAAAGTTTTCCGGGACGATTTTTATTACCGCCTCTGTTCGGATATCATCACCGTACCACCGCTACGGCAACGCATTCGGGAAGATCCCGGCGAAATGGGCGATCTGCTGGGATTTACGGTCAAACGCATGGTCGGCATGGCCTCGCCGGAACTGGTGGCCATGGTGCGGGAGGTGATCGATTCCCGACTGGGGGCCGACTACCCCTGGCCGGGAAACGTGCGTGAGCTCGAGCAGTGCGTTCGCCGGGTGATTTTAAAGCGCGAGTATGCCGGACGGCCGGGTAATGCGGCCTCCAGGTCCGTGGCGGCTCATCTGGCCGAAGGGATTGAAAACGGTTCGATCGACACCCACAGCCTGATGACGGGGTACTGCTACCATCTTTACGACCGCTTCGGCACATTTGAAGAGGTGGCCCGCCGCACCAGGCTCGACCGCCGTACGGTCAAAAAATACATCCGGGAATGGAAAGCGAAGCGTCCGGAGGTCGATCCGTCCGCCTGACGGCCGGTTATGACCGGCCCTCGGAAGGTGTCGGTTGGATGGGCGCACAGATATTTTCCCCGCGGGTTTGAATGGGGAGGCC
>JAERRP010000572.1 GCA_016735415.1 Desulfobacterales bacterium
AGCCAAACAGACTAATGCACAACCAAATCTTTTTGCAAGCGGTATCACCGTTTTGCCAGGCACGGTACATAGCCACCATTTCTTTAGGAAGCAGATTGCTGATAACGCTGATCACGCCTTTGCCGCCCACGCTCAACAACGGCAGTGTCAGGGCGTCGTCACCGGACAACAGCGCCAGCCGCTCGCCGCACAGTCGACCGATCTCAGCCATTTGTACGAGATCTCCGCTGGCTTCTTTGACGGCGACAACGGTGGGCATGTCAGCCAGGCGCGCCACGGTTTGAGGCGTCACGTTAACACCGGTCCGTCCCGGTACATTGTAGACCACCATGGGCAGATCCACGTCGGCCACGGCCTTAAAGTGCCGGTAGAGCCCCTCCTGGGTCGGTTTGTTGTAATAGGGCGCCACCTGCAGTGTGGCCTCGACACCCAGCTGTTTGGCCTCCCGGCTCAGGGCCACGGCCTTGGTCGTCGCGTTGGCACCTGCACCGGCGATGACAGGTACCCGCTTGCGAACCGCATCTACAGTGATATCGATTACGCGGATGTATTCCGAATGACTCAACGTGGGCGATTCGCCGGTAGTGCCGCAGGGCACGATACCGCTGACGCCGTTTTCAATTTGAAACTCGATCAGACCCCGCAAACTCTCCTCATCCAATTCGCCCTTGTGAAACGGTGTCACAATGGCCGTAAAGACTCCCGTAAACATGTTTTTCTCCTGTTTTATTAGTCTCTCGTAAAGTTCGCAGAGATCACAAAGAAACTGTTCTTCTCTATAAGCCCTGCGAAAAATCCTTGCCGTCCCACTCGGCCAGGGCCGAAAGGGGGACCGGTTTGATCGGGCTGCGTATTGAGAGCGGCAGTAGTTTTTCAGGCCTCATCGGCGTATGGGCACTCAGGATATCGTGCAGGATCGGCCCGCAGGTGCGTCCCTGGCAATTGCCCATGCCACTGTTGGTGGCCTTTTTAATGGCGTCCAGGCTGGTAAACCCGTTACGGATCTGCTGCCGGATCTGGCCCATGGTGATATCCTCGCAACGGCAAATGATCGTGGGGTCGGGGACCTCCTCCAGCATCCCGCGCGGTGCCCGGCAGATCGAGTTTAAAAGACCGCCGAAGGCCATCTCCCGCCGCCGGCGTTGTTGCAGCCGCGCCATCTCCTTTTGATAGGAGTCTTGGTGCAAACTATCGATTTTATGAACGACGGCCAGCCCGGCCAATTGCCCCTCAATAAGTGATTTCTCGGCGCCGGCGATACCGGTCAATTCCCCGGCGGCAATAATCGGCGGCACCGAGCTTTGCAGGCTATCATCAACTTTCACGACCCAGCCGCCTTTGGCGGGGTCATATTCCAGTTCACAGCCGGCCAGCATCGCCAGTTCAAGATTGGGCACGAAGCCGTAACCCGCCGCCAGGCAATCGACCTCATAGGTTTTTTCGCTGCCATTGACGGCATGGCCTTCGTCATCCATTTTTGCCAGTACAACCTGCTCCAGGACGCCATTGCCCCGGGCTTCCAGGACTTTACAGCGGTTCCGGATAGAAGTTCGCGAAGCAGACAGTCGGGCAAAATACTTCATTCCCAGAACGATTTTTGATAAATGGTGCCGGCCGCCACCCAGGACGCGCAGCTGATCTGACCAGGATGTCTGGTTCCAGAAAGCCTGCACTTGCCCCCCGGCGGCAGACACTTCACCGGCCACGGCCAAAGGTAGAGGGCCGGCACCGCCGATCAGGTGGGTTCGACCGGGCAACACACCGGCGGACTTGATTAGAATCTGCGCTGCACCGGGGGAAACCACCCCGGGCAAAGTCCAGCCGGAAAAAGGCAAGAACCGTTCTCTGGCACCGGTGGCCAGGATGATGTACTCACCATGGTGCTCTTCGATGCGGCCGTCTTTTCCCAAACCCCAGATCCGACCGTCGTCTTCCAGCCCCAATATCTGCGTCCCCCGGCTGATGGTTACCCCTCCCTGGCAAAAATCGTTCAATAGCCGGTATCCCAAATGTCTGAGGTGCTCCTTTGTACGCCTGTAATCGACACCCAATCTGCGAGGAACGCGGCGCAGGTATTGCCCACCTGGGCTGCTATTTTCATCCATAAGCAAAATATCCAACCCGCGACCGCTCAACGCGCGCGCAGCGCTCAGACCTGCAAGGCCCAGACCGACGATGATCACATGTCGTTTAGATCGCATCAATCTCGACCCTCATGCCGTCATAGACTTCCATGACGCACGCACGTTGCTGGGGCATATCGTCAATGGTCAGCAGACACTCGTAGCACACACCCATGCCGCAAAAGAAACCGCGATGTTCCGTCCCGGACACACTTTTGCGAAGCTGCCGAAATCCCGCCGCTACCAGTGCGGCATGCAGAAGTTCGCCCTCAAAGGTGGACACTTTACGGCCATTGACCCATATGGTGACAGGCGTGTTGCGGTGGATGGACTGGATGCGCAAGTCGGATAATGTCACGGGTCTTTCCCTAACGGATAAACCGGAATGGCTTAGAGGGCTCTGAAGATAAGATAACCGTTCCGGGGTTCAAGGTTCAAAAGCATGCCGTTGATTCATAAATGGTTAAAGTCCTACGCTTCTGCAAATCTAGAAAGACTGAAGGGCACCAGGGACATGCTGGGCTCCTCGCCGTCGATCAGTTGGGCGATCAATTCGCCGGTAATGGGGGACAGGGCGATGCCGTCGCCTTCATGCCCGGCGGCCATGATCAAACCCTCGATCGGATCTACGGCCCCCAGAATGGGCAGCCCATCCGTCGTATAGGGCCTGAGGCCTGCAAAGGACCGAATGACGTTTAAGCCGGCCAGGCGGGAGATGAGTTGACGTGCACGGCGGGCGATTTGGGTCATTCCCATAAATGTGGTCTGACGATTGTAGCCCACAAACTCCCGGGTTGAACCCAGCAAGATGGTACGCTTGGCGGTTTGATCGATGGAAACCCCT
>JAERRP010000550.1 GCA_016735415.1 Desulfobacterales bacterium
AACTTTACGAAACCCACGACCTGAATGTCCTCCTGCAGGTAGAAGTGGTTTCAAACCCCCGTCTAACGCCCGACGGCGGTGTGCCCGCGTTGCTGGATTCAGCATCGACAGGTAAAGTGGATCAACCGCCGATGGATGTCATCTGGGAATCCACGGATGGGCCGCAGGCATCGCCCAGCCGATGGGTCGAGGGTTTGGACCGGGCCGCCTGGGCGAACATCTCCACTATCGCACGGTCGCCGGCCCCGCTGCGTAACACCCGTTTGATATCCAGTTCACGGTCCGAGAGCAGGCAGGGCCGCAGCTTGCCGCTGGCGGTCAGCCGCAGGCGGTTGCAGTCCCTGCAGACGTGATGGCTGCGCGGACTGATAAAACCCAGCTCGCCGATTGCTCCGGGGAAGCGGAAGCGTTCGGCCGGGCCGTCCTGTAAACGCCGCGCAATGGGCTCCAGCGGCCCCGACTGTGCGACCTGCCGGCGGACTTCGTCATTGGAAATAAACGGGTCGTGGTTCAGACGGGGATTGCCCATGGGCATGTACTCGATGAAGCGGATGTGAAACGGCCACTCGCGGGTCAAAGCGGCAATCGCCTGGAACTCGTCGTCGTTGATGCCTTTCATGGCCACGACATTTATTTTAAGGGGGGCAAACCCCAGATTGCAGGCCCGCAGAATATTGGTCCAGACCTGCTCGAAGCAGTCCTTGCCGGAAATGGCGGTGAAACGTTCCCGCTGCAGGGTGTCCAGGCTGATATTGAGCCGACGAATGCCGGCCGCGCGCAAATCTTCCAGGAAGGGCCCCACGAGAACGGCGTTGGTGGTCAGGGTGACCTCCCTGATCCCGGCGATGGGCTTAATTTTTTTCAGGAAGGCCAACAGTCCTTTGCGCACCAGCGGCTCACCGCCGGTGATCCGAATTTTGTCGATCCCCAGAGAGACTCCGATGCGGATAATGCGCAGGATTTCTTCATAGCGCAGAATATCGGTATGCGCCCGGCGCGGCACGGTTTCCCGCGGCACGCAATACACGCATCGCAGGTTGCAGCGATCGGTTACGGAAACGCGCAGGTAGTTGAGCTTCCGGCAATAGCGGTCTTCGAGCAGGTTGGCGGTCACAGCGAATGCATCCCAAGTTCCGAGGGTTCGAAACCCCTTCTATGCAATGTCGGGGGGGAACGCAAGGGTCAGGTGGATTTCGGGTTAGTACTCCCGAATTTGGCGCGATATTCATCCAATTCGCAGATGGGCGGGCGTTCAACGCCGGCCATTTTGAGGATGTCGGGTTTGAGTTCGTTTTTTACGAGCTGATACTGGATGATCTGATCGTAAATATCCTTCTTGAATTCAACGATGCCGAGTTTCTGCAGACGGTCGAGAAATGTCTTGAGCACTACGAACGACATGCGGCCGAGGGCCTTGGTATCCTGATTGCGGTGAACGCGCCTTTCGAGGTCCACCTGGGCGATAACGTCCATCCCCCACTGCTCGCAGATATCGAGGATCATGCCGGTTTCGACCCCATAGCCGATGGGGAAGGGAATCCGTTCGAAGATTTCGCGGTAGCCGGCGTACTCGCCGGAGAGGGGCTGCAGGATCTGGGTCAGTTCGGGGAAGAAGAGCGATAACATGGGCCGGATAACGAGTTCGGTCACGCGTCCCCCGCCGGTGGGGCGCACTTTGCTTTTGCCGATGGCAATCGGCCGGTCGTAGAAGGCTTTGGTGTATTTGATCCGGTCGTGCAGGAGCAGGGGACCCAGGAGACCGTAGGCGAAGCGGTGATGGATGTTTTTAATATCCGCATCCAGGTAGATGATGATATCGCCCTTGCAGATGTAGAGGGCTTTCCAGAGATTCTCACCTTTGCCCTTGTATTTCTCATGGTCCGGCAGGATATCGTCGGCCCGGTAGACCTTGGCGTTGAACGACTCGGCAATTTTAACCGTATCGTCCGTGGAGCCCGAATCGATGACGACGATCTCGTCCAGCAGCGGGTAGCGCGTCATCAGCTCCGATTTCATGATGATGATTTCCTTGCCGATGGTTTTTTCTTCGTTGAGTGTGGGCAGGCACAGCGAAATGGTCAATTTCTTCTTGTGCTTCTCGTCCACCAGACAGTCGAGATTGCTGAATTGACTGTAGTGAAAGGTGTTGGTCGTAAGCCAGCTTTTACTCATCGCACACCCCGCTGTCGATGGCCTGGATGGTCCCGATGACCTGGGCGATGCCTTTGAACATCGGTTCGATTTCCATCCTGGAATTCGGTTGATGGTAATTATCGCCCTGCGTCAGTCCGAGGGTGACCGCCGCAATTTTTTTGGACAGAAAAATCGAGAGCTCGGACTCGCTGGGATCACCGACGATGGGGAGGTCGAGGCGGCGCATGACTTCTCCGGCCGCCTTGACCAGGGGGTGGTTGTACTTGAGCCGGGCGGCGGAAATGTTGCTGATGGTGTTGAGTTTAATCTCGACCCCGAATTCGTGGCTGATACCGGTCACGATGTCTTTGATATCGTTGAAAAGGGATTTGACCATGCGGTCGGCGTCGCTCTGGATTTCAAGGCCCAGGGTGGCGTCGTAGGCAATGACGCCGTGCTTGTGGCCGCCTTTGATTTTGCCGATAATCACCCGGCTGCGGGGTTTCTGGGGCAGGCGGATTTTCAGGATCTGGTTGATGACTTCATGTAAGACCAGGATGGCATTGGGTTTGAAACGGTATTCAACACCCTTTTGCGTATGGATGTTGCATGTGATCTCGCAGCGGATCATGCCGTCGGAATAGTAATTGAGCCGGCCCAGTTCGACGCCTTCGATGCAGACCGCCGCCCTGATTTTGGAGGGCCAGGTTTTTACCAGGTGCCGAATGCCCCGCAGATTGCCTTTGCCCAGAGACTGAATCACCCCGGCCAGAATGATATCGGAGGTAAAGCGCAGGTCGAGGTATTTGAAAATCATCGGCAGCGAGGCGATCATACCGACCCCGACGGAATTGTCCAGAACACCCGGGCCCTGGATCATGTTTTCGGTGATGGTGAAGTTGTGATCGACATCCTTGCCGAAGGACGTGTCCAGATGGGCCACAACAATGATGGGATCGCGACTGCTGTCCCGGCCGCGGATGATGCCGATGGGGTTCTGGTAGCCGTCGGTGGTGCATTCGTCCACTTCCGATTCGACCAGGCGGTCCAGAAATTTGATGGATAGACGCTTTTCATGGAAAGTGGGTGCCGGAATCTGCCCCAGAAAAACGATATTGGCGATAATCGTTTCCTTGATCTCGCGCAGTTTCCTGGAGCAGGTGTCCAATTGGTCAAGATAGGACCTCATGATGACTCCTGTATGTTGGCGGTCGATAAGATCACGGCCAAACGGGGGCGCGGGAAATTTTGGGCGGGCAGTTCCCTCTGGCCGGGAGATTCAGTTTGCGGCCCTGTCCGGCGGGGACCGGCGTTTGTGTTTAGCCTTACGCGCTTCTGACTTCAACCGGTTTGGGGCTTGCGGGGCGAAGGGGTAAGGTCCAATTCGACGCCACCCGATGGGCGCCTGAATTATTGATCACATGCGGGAATAATAACACATGGGAAGATAGCGCATCTCACAGGGTGGGGTCAATGTTTCTCTTGACGGCCGGCTGGGTGTAACGCGTTTGGCGCATACAGGGTCTGAATCGCCTGGCAGAGACCGGGAATGGTATATTCATCGGCGCTGACATCCACATTGAACCCCAGCGATTCAGCGGTTTTGGTGGTGACGGGGCCGATGCTGGCGATACGCACCCGGGCCATAAGCTGATCGGCTTCCGCATCCGGCAGCAGGGCCCTGAAATTGCGGACCGTCGATGAACTCGTAAAGGTCACCAGATCCACCCGCCCCCCGCGCAGATCGTCCAATAGGCGTTCGGCCCTCTCGTCGACCTGCCGGGCCCGGTAGATGACGACTTCATCGACCTCCGCCCCCATCTTAGCGAGTTCTTCGGGCAACACCGGGCGGGCTTCGGCCGCTCGCGGCAGCAGCACCCGGCGGTTTGTCATGGTTTCATTACGGAAGGCCTCCAGCACGGATTCGGCCCGATAACTGACCGGCATGATATCGCTGCGAAGACCGAATCCCAGCAGGCGTTCAGCGGTCACCGGCCCGATCACGGCCGTACGCATGTGGTGCAGGGCGCGGACATCGAAACCCAGGGCAAACAGGCGCTCAAAGAAGAACCGAACCCCGTTGACACTGGTAAACACGATCCAGTCATAACTGGCCAGGCCTTGGATGGCACGGTCCAGAGGGGCCATGTCCGCCACGGCTTCCACCCGGATGGTGGGGTATTCCAGACAGTTGGCCCCCAATTCCGTCAAATTTGCCACCAGGTCGCTGGCCTGGGCACGCGCGCGGGTGACCACGATATTACGCCCCAACAGCGGGCGGTCTTCAAACCACCGCAGGCGTTCCCGCAACTCGACCACCCGGCCCACCACGATGATGGCCGGGGCCTTGATACCGGCTTGGCGGGCAATCGCGACAATGGTGGC
>JAERRP010000446.1 GCA_016735415.1 Desulfobacterales bacterium
CCCGCATTCGCCGCAATTTGTTTTGGGCAGCAATTTATATATCTCTATTCCCGTAAGCGCCATCTTAAATCTCCATTTTTTAACATTCCATAATAGGTAGGGGCACGATGCATCGTGCCCTTACCCATGCATCATGGTGCCTTACCCATGCATCGTGCCCCTACCCATCCCCCTTGCCTTCAAATATGCTTATCAGCCGGGTCGCAGCCGCGGTCGGGGGAAGCGAGCCATTGAGTACCCGTTTTTCCATTTCGGGAACAGCCTCGGCCACACCGGGATGATTAAAAAAATGTGTGCGCAAATGTTCATCCACGATTTCGTGTATCCATTCCAGGGTCTGCGATTTTCTGCGCGAATCAAAGGCGCCGGATGCGGCGGTCTGCCTGCGAAACTGTTCAATCATTGACCAGGTTTCCTTAATTCCATGCCCCAAAACGGCCGAGCAGGTAAAAACCGGAGGCTTCCATCCTTCAACAGCGGGCTGCGTATAGTGTATGGCCCTTTCATACTCGGATCTGGCAACCTCGGCCCGGGATTTGTTCTCGCCGTCCGCTTTTGTAATGATGACTGCGTCGGCCAGCTCGATGATCCCTTTCTTGATCCCCTGGAGTTCATCCCCGGCCCCTGCCAGCATCAACAGAAGAAAAAAATCGACCATGGAGCGGACGGTTATCTCGCTCTGACCCACTCCCACCGTTTCAATCAAAATCAAATCAAATCCCGCGGCCTCACACACAAGCAGGGTCTCGCGGCTTTTACGGGCCACGCCGCCGAGGGCGCCCCCCGTAGGCGACGGCCTGATAAAACAGCGTTTATCCCGGCTAAGTCTCTCCATGCGGGTTTTATCGCCAAGGATACTCCCGCCGGTAATGCTGCTGCTGGGGTCCACGGCAAGAACCGCCAATCGGAATCCCAAATCGAGGAGACAACAGCCCAACGACTCTATAAAGGTGCTTTTCCCGACTCCGGGAACGCCGGTAATCCCAATTCGTATGGATTTCCCGGTAAACGGCAGGAGTTGCCTCAACACCTCCTGGGCCAGCCCCATATGAACCCGTGCATTGCTTTCAACCAGCGTGATGGCGCGACCGAGAATGGCGCGATCGCTCTTTAGCACCCCTTCCACGTAATCATCGATGGAAAGGGAGGGACGACGATATGCAAACTCCTTTCCGCCGTCCCGGGGGACCCGTTCCGACAGTTTTTCCTTTTTTGATATGGGATTACCCGTTTTCAACGCAAGCGATCCTCCAGATCCTCCAGAACCTTTTGCGCGGCAACGGGAATCACCGTACCGGGGCCGAATATTGCCGCGGCACCGTGGCGCTTTAAAAAATCATAGTCCTGAGACGGAATAACCCCACCCACCACAACCATGATATCCTTTCGGCCAAGTTTGTTTAATTCCGAAACAAGCTCGGGCAGCAAAGTTTTGTGCCCCGCCGCAAGGGAACTGAACCCCACGATATGAACATCGTTTTCCACAGCCTGACGCGCGGTTTCCTCGGGGGTCTGAAAGAGGGGCCCGATATCCACATCAAAACCCAGGTCCGCAAACGCGGTGGAGATCACCTTTGCCCCCCGGTCATGTCCGTCCTGGCCCATCTTGGCCACCATTATACGGGGACGACGACCTTCTCTCTTTTCAAAGTCCTCCGTCATCTCTATGGTATTTTTCACCTCCTCCTTCTCGCCGAATTCAGAACGATAAACCCCTGAGATGGCCCTGATCACAGCCCTGTGGCGACCAAAGACCTTTTCCATGGCAGAGGATATCTCACCGAGGCTGGCCCTGACCCTCGCCGCTTCAACAGAGAGGGCGAGAAGATTGCCCTCACCGCTCTCAGCGCTTTTCGTAAGGGCATTCAACGCTGACGCCACCTTTGCATCATCCCTTTGGGCCTTTAATGTTGCCAGGCGGTCGAGCTGTGACTGGCGGACCGAGGTATTGTCCACCTCCAGGATCTCAATGGCATCTTCCTTGTCCAAACGATACGTATTGACGCCTATAATGGATTCCTTGCCCGAATCTATATTCGCCTGTCTGCGTGCGGCAGCCTCTTCTATCCGCATCTTGGGCAGCCCCGTTTCTATGGCCTTTGCCATCCCGCCGAGATCCTCAATCTCTTCAATGTGTTTCCACGCGCGTCGCATGAGGGCGTTCGTCAAGGACTCCACATAATAGGAACCCGCCCAGGGATCGACCGGCCTGACAATATTTGTTTCTTCCTGAAGAAAGAGTTGCGTATTTCGGGCGATACGCGCAGAAAAATCAGTGGGCAGCGCAATGGCTTCGTCTAAGGAATTCGTATGCATGGATTGCGTGTACCCTAATGCCGCCGCCATGGCCTCAACGCACGTTCGCGCTACATTGTTGTACGGGTCGCCTTCGGTGAGGCTCCAACCGGATGTTTGGCAGTGAGTACGCAAGGCCAGCGACTTGGGGTTTTTGGGATTGAACTGCTTTATAATCTTGGCCCATAGCAGTCGGGCCGCACGCATCTTGGCCACTTCCATAAAATAGTTCATTCCGATGGCCCAAAAAAAGGACAAACGGGGGGCAAAGGCATCGATATCCATTCCCGCCCCAACACCCGCCCGCGCGTATTGCAGGCCATCCGCCAGCGTAAACCCCAATTCAATATCAGCGCCGGCCCCTGCTTCCTGCATATGATACCCGGAGATGCTGATACTGTTGAATTTCGGCATATTTTGGGATGTGTGCTGAAAGATATCGGAAATGATCTTCATGGAGGGCCCTGGCGGATAGATATAGGTGTTTCGCACCATGTATTCCTTAAGAATATCATTCTGGATGGTCCCTGCAAGCTGTTCCTGTTTTACGCCCTGCTCTTCGGCCGCCACGATATAGAAAGCCATGACGGGCAACACAGCTCCGCTCATGGTCATGGAAACGGACATCTCACCGAGAGGGATGCCGGCAAACAGGATGTTCATATCGAGAATGGAATCCACGGCCACGCCGGCCTTGCCCACATCGCCGATAACCCTGGGATGGTCTGAATCATATCCGCGATGAGTGGCCAGGTCGAATGCGATGGAAAGCCCCTTTTGCCCGGCGGCAAGATTCCGCCTGTAAAAGGCGTTGCTTTCTTCAGCCGTAGAAAAACCCGCATATTGCCGCACAGTCCATGGCCGCTGAACATAC
>JAERRP010000474.1 GCA_016735415.1 Desulfobacterales bacterium
CGATAGAGCCGATCAGAAAATCTGGTTTTTTGGCCAGGATGGCCACAATGAAGGAATTGAATCGTGACTGGCCAAGCCTCGGCCAATATTGACCGGTCACCTCCAGCTCCGGTAATATCTTCTTAAAAAGGGCCACCTGGTTTTTCTGGTTGGAACGGCCCCAGGCATAGTCCGAAGCAATCGTTGCATATTTTTTCCAGCCCTTCTGCTCGGCTATCTTTGCGACGCCTTTGACCACACCGGTGGCCATCATATAGGTATTGGGCACCACCAAAAAGGTGTAGGGGCTGGGATCGGCATTGACGATGGCTTCCGAATTGCTGACCGTGGCGATATGGAGCACCCTGTTCTCTCTGCAGATGGACTTGATTAAAAGGGCCGCAGCGCTCGAATAGGTCCCCACGATGCAGTGGACCCCGTCCTTATGGATCAAGTTCTCAACCTCCCGGACGGCCACGTCGGGTCGGGTCTGGGTGTCTCTTATGAAAAGCGTAATAGGATGTTTCCCGAGGAGTCCGCCACCGGCATTGATCTGGTTGACGGCCATTTCAATGCCTTCAACGGCTTCTTTGGAATATGGTGCACCGGTGCCCGTCAGGCCCAGAGCAACCCCTATCTTATAATGCTCGGCGGCAAAAAGCGGTTCTGCACACGCCAGTACCACCAGCAAAGAGAGGGTAAAAACGATCCGTATGGATTGTGTGTTTTTAGGCTTCATCATCTTTATTTCCAAGTGAAGGGTTATCCATATATCATCGCCGGCAGCCATACGACCAGCTGTGGCCACATGGCAATAATCAACAAACCGGTAAGCTGCAGGATGATAAATGGTACGACGCCCTTGTATATGTCCACAAGCGCGATCTCCTCCGGACAGACCCCTTTGAGATAAAACAGGGCAAAACCGACCGGTGGCGTCAAAAATGAGGTCTGGAGGGTAACGGCGATTAAAACCACGAACCAGATCATCTCGGGATTCGTCACCACGCCGTAGCCGTTGACATCGAAGCCCAAGGTGGAAATCACGGGGGCGATAAGCGGCAAGATGATCAGTGTGATCTCGATCCAGTCCAGGAAAAAGCCCAGCAGGAAAACACAGCCGAGAATAACGGCCATCACGCCGTATGGCCCGAGGGGTATCGACGTCAGCGCGCGTTCGATCAGTTCATCTCCGCCGAGCAGTCGCAATACGAGGGCAAATGAGGTCGCCCCGAAGAAGATGGCGAAGATATAAGCCGTCGTATTGTAGCATCCCTTCATGACCTCGACCATGACCTTGAGATTCAGTTTGCGATTCAAGGCGGCAAGGATGGTGGCCCCCAGTGCACCGACGCCGCTGGCCTCGGTGGGCGTCGTGATACCGGCAAAAATGGAACCGAGTACTGCTAGTATCAGCATTGCCGGAGGAAAAATCGTCTTGAGGACATCCAGGATCATCCACCATTCAATGGGCCGACGATCCGGATCAACGGGGGCCGCGCTCGGGTTCAGCAGGCTGAAAATCAGAATATACCCGATATAGAGTATTCCGAGAAGCACTCCCGGTCCCACCGCCCCCATGAACAGGTCACCGACCGACAACCCCAGCTGGTCCGCCATGATGACCAGCATAATACTGGGGGGAATCAGGATACCCAAGGTCCCGGAGCTGGCGATCGTACCCAGGGCAAGGGTCTTGGAATATCCTTGCTTCAACATGGCCGGAAGGGACAAAAGCCCCAGCAGGACCACGGACGCACCAATAATACCGGTGGATGCGGCAAGAATGATTCCAATGAGGGTGACGGTGACGGCCAGGCCGCCGTGAACCTTGCCGAAAAGCTCCTGCATGGATTTCATCATCTTTTCGGCAATTCCGGAACGATCCAGCATCAGCCCCATGAAGATGAACATGGGCAGGGCCACCAGCACCCAGTTGTCCATATATTTGTAAATCCTGTTTACCGCCATACCGAAGGTGATATAGTCCAGGCCGATCATGGTGCCGAACCACGTGTCGGCGGCGATGGCGATGAAGGTGTAAAGGACCGCCACGCCGCCGAGCACCCAGGCCACCGGGAAACCGGTAAACAGCAAACCGATAAAGGTCAGAAACATTGCTATTACAAGATAATCGTTGATTTCCATAAACTACACCATCCTCCTCAGGGAAACAGCTATACGAACCGCGCGGGAAACCGTAGCGATCACCAGCAATCCGAAACTAACCGGAATAACGCCCTTGATGGCCCATCTCCATGGCAGGCCTAACGGCGCATCGGAGCACTCGTTGACGCGCCAGGATTCGTAAACAAAATCAAGGCTTTGATGAAAGATGATAATCAGGAAGGGTAGCATGAGAAAAAGGATACCGAACAGATCCCATCGCATTTTCCATTTATCTGAAAGACGGGCGTGGATGATGTCGACCCGAATATGACTATCATTGACCTGTGCATAGGATGCGCCGAACATCACTCCGATTCCATACAGGTGCCACTGCAACTCCTCCAGCACGACCATGCCGTGGCCGAATCCATAACGGAGAATGACCTGCAAAATAATGGCAAAAACCAGGATGCCGTTGCACCACATGACCACATGGCCGATTCCCAGAATAAATTTATCTATCGAATCGCAAAATTTATTCCCTATCTGTCCTGCATCAGCCGTCATATCGAATATCCCCAATAGCAATGAGTTTTAATAAGGCACGGATTCCGCTGGATCTCCGTGCCTGTTTTCGTGCCTTGTTATTTATCCAGTCCGCGTGGCAGGAAGGCATAATTTTCCCACAGGTCATAGTTCTTTCGAAAGGCTTTCAAATCGTCCCATGATTTCTTGAAAAACGGACTTTCGCCAGAGAGTTCCTCTGCGACTTCGTCCCAGGCTTTCTCGAAGGCATCCAACAGTTCTTTGGAATAATATTTATTCTGTACGCCATGTTTTTCGACATTTTCAGCCATGGCCTCTGCCTGGATGGATTCCGTATAGGCATAGGCATCCAGAGTGGCCGCCTTGCAGATCACTTCCATTATCATCTGCTGGCTTTCACTCATGGCATTCCAGGTGTCCTTGTTGATCAACAGTTCAAATAAAGTGGCCTGCTGATGCCATCCGGGAAAATAGTTGTATTTGGCAATCTTGTAAAAGCCGAGACGAGTATCGATGGCCGGCATGGAGAACTCGGTGGCTTCGATGGCATTCTTCTCGAGCGCAGGAAAGATTTCTCCACCGGGAATCAGGCTGACGGAAGCACCCAGTTTTTGAAGCACCTTGCCGCCCAGTCCGTAATAGCGGATCTTGAGCCCTTTGAGATCTTCTAAGGAGTTTATCTCCTTTTTAAACCAGCCGCCGGTCTCCGGCGCGATGATACCACAAGGAATCACATGAACATTGTATCCGCCTTGATCATACATCTCCTGGTAAAGCTTGAGGCCGTTCCCATGGTACATCCAGGCAAGAAACTCGCCGGCTTCCGGGCCGAAAGGAACCGTTGAAAAGATGTAAGAACCCGGCATTTTGCCTTCCCAGTATCCGGAGATGCTGTAACCGGCGTTTACCTTGCCTTTGGATACGGCATCCAGAATCTCGAAGGGTGCAACCAGCTTGCCCGGTTCATAAACCTTCATTTTGAGGCTTCCGTTACTGACGATATGCAGTCTTTCGGCAACCCATGTCGTGGTGGTTCCCAGGCCCGGAAGAGAAGCTGCGTATGTGCTGGGGACCTTGAGCAATACCGGTTTATCTTTTTTGGCGAAGGCAGAGCCGGCCCCGAATCCGCCAATGATCATAAATGTAAACAAGAAGACTGACGCCATCGAAATCTTTTTCATCGTTTTTTTCCTTTCATCTATGAAGACAACTGCCTTCAATGAAACCTGAATCTTGTTGGTTGTTGCAGAATCCGCCCGGATTTAATACCTGGAGGACAGGCGAATCTTCTAAAACCACTCAACCCAGGCAAGTTAAAATACCGTCAATAAATTTTAAACAAGCTTCTTGGCTTTCCATCACCTCCTTAATTAAGGATTGTGAATTTTATTAATTACCCAATCCTAAGCTGAATGGTCTCTTCATCTGTTTTGTTTCTTTGCTAAAAAAAAGGTCTCCCCTGACCAGGCATCCGGCATAACGGGAAAAACCGAAAATGAACATATTGGCAATATCGAAGAAGTGCGGATAAACATTTTTGGTCGTCTTTTCAGCGAAACCGGCACGGTCCGGCATCCTTTCGACCGGAAGCGGCGTGCCTTTCCCATGGACGACGTTAATGGTAAATTTTTTAATTTCGGCATATTTTCTGTCCGGCGTCGGTCCCGCTTCGTCAGTATTAAGCGTGGCCTCATGAGAAAGAATCGACGTGGGAATCATACTGCCGGTCGGATGCCAGGCCAGGTTGCCGATCACCCCAGCTCCATCGCCGTTCTTTTTTATCTGCGCCATGGCCAGGCCGGAAAGACAGGATGACAATCGAGACAGGATCGTGCGGCGCTGAGCCTGCTCAGGCCAACACCCGTCCGGGTCGATACCATCCTCGGTTGCCGTCGCCATGTTGGCCAGAAATTTGATGGTTCCCATTTTGCCTGCTTCGGATACAGCATGTTGCAATCGATCTTTGCGGCCATAATCAGTTTCAATAAAAATCATTTGCCCTCCCAACTCCCGGGCCATATGCTGGGTCTCCCTGCCCCCTTCACTGTCCATATCGATTCCCAAGGTCATTAAATCATTGGCGGCCGCCGCAATCGCCATGACCCGGCCGATACCGGATGCCGCCCCTGTGACCACGCAAACATTATTGGCGTTGAACGAATCGTCATTTAAACACATGATGCGTTGCTGGAATGTTTTTAGTTCATCGATATGTGTGTTTTTTATCATGGCCTAAAGGAGTTCTGCAGCATTGTAAAAGCAAATCCCATACCAGTGCCGATAAGCAAGGTAGAATCATGGAAAAGCGTT
This sequence comes from Desulfobacterales bacterium, assembly GCA_016735415.1. Next base: position 4,945 of record JAERRP010000474.1, read on the forward strand.
TTGCATCAAGGGCCTGAAGTAAATAAAAACTCGACAAGGCCGGATAAGCGGTGTAATAGTTATGTACCAAATTTTCTACATGTAGCGGCCATGATACGGAGGAAGGGTATGAAACCGCCTGTTGACCGGTTACCGGCATCCCGAAAGAAAAAATCAACACCATGCGAACCCACTTTAGGCACCGCAACATCGCCGATCACGCAGCTTGAAAGCTTTAAACTGATTTTCGAGAGTATCCACGACGGTGCCATCGTCATAAACGCCGACGGCTATATTACCCAT
>JAERRP010000608.1 GCA_016735415.1 Desulfobacterales bacterium
CTGGGATAGAACAATGTTCCTGCGATTCGAACAGATCGGTGAAATATTTGATCTGCTGTCTCTGGGCGTCATTGTTCTCTCGCCCGAACGAAAAATTGTATCGTTAAATCACGCCGCCGAGTCCCTGACCGGCAAAAAAGAAGCGGATGTTCTGGGCCGGAACTGCTACGAGGTCTTTCTGGATTATCTGTGCGGCGGCCAGTGCAAATATCTGGATAGACCCGAGGCGGAAATCGAAACGGTCGTCTCCGAAATCGATTTTGTCGATCCCAGCGACCGGCGCTGCAGCCTGACTAAAATTGAGGTCCCGCTTTTCGACGCCGATCAGCGTCTGACGGGATGCCTTGAAGTCTTTCAGGACCATTCGGCCTTCCGCGATCTGATCAAACGCATCCGGTTTGAAGATCTGCGTCTTAAAATCATTCTGGACAACCTCGACATCGGCGTTCTGACTGTCGATCGCGGCAATCACATCTCCTTCTTCAACAGCATGGCGGAAAAAATCACCGGTTATTCGCGCTCCGAACATCTGGGCAAATCATGCGCCAAGGTCTTCGGCCCCCGCTTCGGGAAGGATCTCCAGCGTTCCCCCGACCTGCCGCAAGGCAGCAACGGGCACATCCGGGTCGAAACCGACCTGACGACCCGCGAGGGGCAGAATATTCCCATCCAGGCCAATTACGTGCCGCTTAAAAACGAAGAAAACACGGTGGTGGGCGGACTCGCTACCATTTCCGATCTCTCCCTGCAGTATCACTACAAAAGTGCCATCCGGGGCCAATACACCTACTATGACATGGTGGGCAAGCACCCCGAGATGCAGAAGCTATTTGAAATCGTCCCGGTGATTGCATCCAGTGATGCCACCGTGCTGATCGAGGGCCCGACCGGAACCGGAAAAGATCTTCTGGCCAAAATCATCCACAATGCCAGCGATCGCGCCGGCCAGAAATGGATCAAGGTCAACTGTGCCTCCCTTCCCGACAACCTGCTCGAATCGGAAATGTTCGGGTATGTCAAGGGGGCCTTTACCGGCGCTGACCGGGACAAGCCGGGCCGCTTTCAACTGGCCCATGGCGGCACCATTTTCCTGGACGAAATCGGCGACCTGCCCCTGCCCCTGCAGGCCAAGTTGCTGCGGGTGATCGAAGACCGCGAATTTTACGCCCTGGGCAGCCGCCAGACCACCCATGTGGATGTACGCATCATATCGGCCACCAACCAGGACCTTAAACGATTGACGGCCGAGAAGAAATTCCGTGAAGATCTCTTTTACCGCCTCAACGTGATGCGTCTGGAACTGCCCGCACTGAAGGAACGTAAAAGCGATCTGCCGCTCCTGATCGAGCATATCCTCAAGCGCATCTGCACCACCAAGCACACGGCCATCAGCCGCATCGATGAACCGGCCATGGCCATCCTTCTCAATTACGACTACCCCGGAAATGTTCGCGAACTTGAAAACATCCTGGAACATGCCCTCATTATCTGCCGCGGCGATACGATCACAAAAAAGCATTTCCCCCTCTGGCTTCTGAAAAGTTGCGCGTTAAATCACCAGGAGGAGCATTCATCCGACTCGGCCCGGCGGGCCTGGAACGAAAAGGAACGCATTACCGATATGCTCCGGCGCTATCGCTGGAATAAAAGCCATACGGCGCGCGCCCTGAACATGGATCGCACCACCTTGTGGCGTAAAATGAAAAAATACCGGATCGGAGAGGACTAAGGGTTCAGGATGCCGCTCCGGCGGAAATCAGGTGTGATGAAAGAAAAAATTCTTATCGTCGATGATGAAGAGGGCATCCGCAAAGTTCTGGGGATTTCTCTGGCGGACCGGGGCTACGACGTCCTGACCGCGGAAAACGGATCGGAAGCCTTGCGGACTTTTGCCCGGGAGCAGCCGGGGATCGTGTTGACCGACATCAAAATGCCGGGAATGGACGGCATCGAACTGCTGCGCCGCCTGAAACAGGCCAATCCCGATGCGGAAGTGGTGGTCATCACCGGCCACGGTGACATGGACCTGGCCATCAAAAGCCTTAAATATGAGGCCACGGATTTCATCACCAAGCCTATCGACGATGCGGATCTGGACCGCGCCCTGCAGAAATCCCGGGAGAGCATCATGCTGCGCGCCCAGCTGCGGCAATACACGGAAAACCTCGAAGATCTCCTCAAACAAAAATCGGAAAGCCTGGCCACACTGACACCGGACGCGGTGCAGCAGAACCTCTTTGAAGCCCTGCCCGGCTATGTCACCGTCCACAATGCTGATTTTCAAATTACTTCGGCCAACCGCCGCTTCAGGGAAGATTTTAACTTCGATCCCCAGACCGGCCGGGCGTGCTATGAACTGGTCCGCGGGCGCAGCACGCCCTGTGAAGACTGCCCCATCGTCCGCACCTTCGCCGACGGTAAATCCAACCAGGGCGAACTGACGTACAAGACACGGACCGGCAGGAAGTGCCATCTCTTTACCTGGACCACGCCCTTGCGGGAAAAGACGGGCAAAGTCGGTGGCGTCATGATGATGGCCACCGATATTTCCCCCATCCTGGACATGCGCGACCACCTGTCATCCCTGGGACTGATGATCGGATCCGTCTCCCACAGCATCAAGGGGCTTTTGACCGGACTGGACGGCGGGGTCTATATGCTGGACAAAGGGTTTGCCAAAGACGACAACAACCAGGTCGGGGAAGGTCTGGATATCGTCAAAATGATGGTGGGCCGCATCAAAAATATGGTCCTGGACGTGCTTTACTACGCCAAAGAACGGGAGCTGGAAAAATCGCCCTGCAAGGTGGCGGATTTTGCCGAGGAAACCGCATTGACGGTTCGCCCCCGTCTGGATAAACAGCCCGTCGAACTGGTTTGTGATTTCTCGCCGGAACTGGGGGGCATGGTCTTCAACATCGATGAAGAGCAGTTACGCGCGGCCCTGGTGAACATTCTTGAAAATGCCATCGACGCGTGCCTGGAAGATCATTCACAGGAAACCCACCGGGTGACCTTCAGGGTCCGTTCGGACGCGGGGGCGATCGTCTTTGAAATCAGCGACGATGGAATCGGCATGTCCACCGAGGTGCAGCACAACATCTTCACGCTCTTTTATTCTTCGAAATCCATCCAGGGAACCGGTATCGGCCTGTTCCTGGCGCGCAAAATCGTTCAACAGCACGGTGGTGACATAACCGTCGAATCCACCCCCCGGCAGGGAAGCCGGTTCGTCATCCGCATGCCGCACGCGAACCAGCGGTGAACCCGGTAAAGGGGATTGGTGAACTGTCCCTCCCGAAGAGCCAGTCGCGCTATCTTTGGAATGGGAATGCCAATAGATTCGAGCAATGTCGAATTCGGGAAGCCTTGGAAATGGGAGAGCTGCTCAAAAATCCGCAGGATCAAGGCTTCATTCTTCAAACTCTGCCTGAATATGTCAAGAATGAAGACTTGACCCCGCATCCCTTTGTAAACGCAAGAAAGGCCCGGAATGACATTTTAGACACAACGTTTTGTGTCCGGATGACATTATGCTGGATAGCCCCTAGTGCTTACTAAGCACTATAACACATAGGCCTAAAGGTGAGGGAGGTAACAAATTCGCTTCTTAATTATTAATTTTTTGTAAAGTACCGTTCATGATTCAAATGCGCACCTTCTTGCTATCTTAAAGATCACGAACTAATCGGATCGGTGTAAATCTATAACGCCAAATTCTAATTTGCCTTTTACTGACTCCATAACCGTAGTTGGGAATAACCGTTCCCATACCAAAATGTACTTTCCAATAGCGGTTATCACCTTTTCTCTTGTCAGCCGTAAGAAATCCCCAATTCTCATATAAGTCCCACCAAAAAATTGCATCGCCATGAACGCCATTCAAATC
>JAERRP010000509.1 GCA_016735415.1 Desulfobacterales bacterium
GGCCCAGCTTCACGCGCCCGCTGCAATCCGACAACGTCGTGGAAAAGAAAGATTCCAGTTTTTTCATGGTGCGCACCGAGGTGCGCAGCCGGCACGCCGACTCGCACCTGGGCCACCTGTTTGACGACGGCCCTCAGCCCAGCGGGCGGCGCTATTGCATCAACTCGGCCGCCCTGCGCTTTATCCCCGATGGCGCGCTTGAAGAAAACGGATACGGTGAATACCGCAAACTGTTCGAATGAGGTATTGGTGCATTAATTCCATATCGGTGAGACCCATGCGGGATTCCTTTCAAATGCCTGGTGCTGCCGGCTTAACACAATGAATCGATTATGACGATGCAAGAGCGCAGCCTGGCTGTCTCCGGCTTTAACAACTGCCGGCACAGGAAACTTGGGCCTGGTCTTCAACCCGCTTGCTTTGCGGGAGCCGCCGGACACCGTTGCGTCCTTCACGTTTGGCCCGGTAAAGCCCTTTATCCGCCGCCCCAACCAGGTGGGCGGCATCCATATCGTGCCCGGGGACAAGCGCGGCGACACCGGCACTGACTGTGACCTGCCGACAGCTTTTCGAGCCTTTGTGGCGCAGGTTGAGGTTCATCACGCTTCGGCGCATGGCTTCGGCCACCTCCAGGGCCCCCGTCTCATCCGTATTGGGCAGTACCACCGCGAACTCTTCGCCCCCGTAACGTGCAATCAGATCACCGGGACGACGAACATTTCCCCGCAGGCCGGCCGCAACTTTTCGCAGGCAGTCGTCACCGGCCTGATGGCCGTAAAAATCATTGAAGGCCTTGAAATGATCGATATCCAGAATGATCAGCGCCAGCGGTTGCTGTTCCCGCAAGGCCCGAAGCCACTCGTTTTCGAGCACCTCGTCCAGTCGACGCCGGTTGGCCAGGCCCGTGAGGCCGTCCTCCATGGAGTATTTGCGGAGGAGCTGCCGGGTCCGGTTCTCTTTGATGATCGACCACATGCTTTGCATAAACAGCGAGAGCTGATTGACATCGGAGGCGTCGTAAGCCGCCTCCTTATTGCCCACACCGGCCACGGCCACGATCCGGCCATCATCCATGACGGGCACACTCATGTGGCGCTTGATGACAAAATGCCCTTCCGGCGTGCCCCTGCGATCCGGTATATTGGCAAAATCATTGTGAATGACCGGCCTTCGCAGACGAACGCTGTCGGCCCACACACCGGCCTGGTCCAACGGGTAGTGGCGCATCTTTTCGGCCCGGCATTCCTTCAACTTCCCTGGCCGGCATGGCATTCCATTCCAGCCAGCGGATACCGCCGTCCTTGCAGACAAAACGGTTGCGGAAATCCCGCAGCATTTCGCCCTGCATGAGTTTGCGTCCGATCTCGACGGCCTCCGAGGCATCATCAGGGTGGACGAAGGAAAGCCACGGGATGCTCAGGAGTTCTTCCCTGGACCAGCCCAGAATCCTGGACCAGGCGGAATTGAGATCTTTGAAATAGCCGTCGAAGTCGATAATACAGATCGGGTCGAGGGACAGGCTGAAAACCCGTTCGCGATCTTCTTCGGCCTGTTTCAGGGCCGTAATATTTTTAATCCCGCCAACGACGCGGTCCACCCGGCCGGAAACCGACCGTACCGGGTAATACCGGACCAGCATCTGTTTCATATTCTGTTCCGGATTTTCAAACGGCATTTCGTATTCTACGGATTCGCCCTGGAAACAGGCCTCCAGATGGGGCTTGAGGGCATGGAAGGTTTCGTTGCCCATGACTTCGGCCACCGTCCGGCCGACAACCATCGCGCGGGTGGAGCGGCGCTGTTTGAGAAAGGCCTTATTCACCATGCGGTAGGTATAGGTGCGGTCCAGCACGGCCACCATGTCATCGGAGGCTTCCAGCGCCATCTGGTACTCGTTGAGCACGTCAGCGGTCTGGCGTTGGTCGGTTTCAGCCCGCTGCAACTCGCAGGTGCCGGCCTTGATCTGGATTTCAAGATGGGCTTTATGCCGCCGCAGGGCCGTTTCCACCTGCCGGCCTTCAGCGATTTCAGCCCGCAATTGGGTGTTGGCCCGCGCCAGATCGGCCGCCTGATCCCTCAGCCCTTTGTTGTGAGCCTGGCAGCGCTTGAGCCGCTTCCAGATCGCGGTCCCGGCGCCCAGCAAAACGCCAGCCAACCCTGCCAGCGCGCCGTCCCACAGGGGGAGCCCCACAGAACGACTCAAAAGGTAGACGGTGACGCCGGCGGCCACGGTGATCAGACCCGGCCAGACAGGATATCTTCGTTTTCTTGGAAATGGCATACCAGTCGCGTTCCAGCTCAGCCGGATTGTACCTGGGAAATAATATCGGCTACGGAATGATTCCTGAACTTTATCGACTGGTTGAGGCTAAAACTTTAGCGCGGATACAAAAGTGTGGAGGCGGGCTAGATGTGTTGGCGTAATCTGCGGGGGTAATATGGCCGGCATCAGCTCCCAAACCCCGCTTCCGGTAATTCAACCACCGCGTGATCAAGGGCCCTGATGGAATCCATTTTCCCCAGGGTCACCGGCAGGAGGGTATTGATGAAGTAGCGGGCGGAGTGCATCTGGCCTTCATAATAGGCGGCTTTCCTGTTCCGTTCGCATTCCCGGCGGCGGTCCTCGCCCGTGCGGTCGCCGAGTATTTTTTTGAGCCCCGGCCGGGCCGCCACGGCCCGCCAGAGGAGCATCCAGGCCATGACCACATCGCCCATAACCTCCAGAAAAGGCGTGGCCTGGGCGAACGCCGCCCGGAACTGTTCACCCATGGCGGCCTGCGTTATGCAACTTTTGGTAAAACGGATGACGGATGCCCCTTTATTTACAGACACCTTTGACAGTTTATTTAT
>JAERRP010000326.1 GCA_016735415.1 Desulfobacterales bacterium
GGTTACCAGAGAAGCACATGGTGCTTATCGGGCTGGTAACCTGTATGTGAAAATATTACTGGTATTGGACGGCACCCAGGGGCAAATTGAAGTCGATACCCGCAAGGCCATAACCATGGGGGATCCTGTGCTGGATGAAGCCATCCAGGGCACCCTTTTACTGGGCACCCGGAAATTTCCGCGCGCGCGCTTTACCATTGAAACGCTCAGCGGTGACAGCCGCCCAATCGCCTACGGCCGGCTGTCACCGGCCCGGATCACCGGAACCTTCATGTTGAAGGGCAAACAGATGCCGCTGGCGACAGCGGCGGAATTCGAACCGGTGATCGGAGTGGACGGCCGCCCGCGACTTCTGGTGCGCACGGCCTTCCGGATCGACCTGCGAGCGTTCGATATCGAAGGGGCCGAAGGCCCCTCACCAGCCCGCCACACCCTGCGCTTCGATGTCAACCTGCAATTCCAGCCCCGGTCAGCGTCATAGACCAACGGCCTTTGCGTTCACACGGCAAGCCCTCCCACCGCGGTCGCCGCTGCGATGGGCGGGTATCGCGCACTGAAGGATACGGCCAATGCCTCCAGAAGCGTGCTAATCGTAATAATCGTGTGCTTTAAGCGAGGAGAGCACCGCTTCGAAGGCCAACTGGTTTTGCGCCAGATCTTTATCGTAGCAGGTCAGGATAATAATCGTTTTACATGACCGGGTGTTGCGGCAGGGAAACAGAAAGGCGTCGAAATTCAGGTGGGCCCTCCGCTCCGAAACCTCGAAGCTGGATTCGACCCGATAAATCTTTTCGGGTTTGTAGGCGGCTTGATTGACGAAATAATTCTGCTGGGTCGTAACGAAATTCTGCATATAAATGGTGTGTTTGAGGGCCACGCCCTGCACGTCTTCGTTGAAAATCGTTTTCAGATTCGAAACGATTTCGTCCCATTTCTCGTAGCTGATGTCGAGATACTTTTCATACGCAATCCGATCCGCGCTGTTCATTATCGCGATCAACCCGCCGGACTTTTCGTTATAAAGCAGCAGGCTGCACATATCGGCATTGGCGAGCGTGCCAAAATAGTGCAGGGCATCCGGAATTTCAGCCCGGGGTTCCCATCCGGACGGTATTTGCAGAGAGTATTCATACTCAATATTAGTATAGGTATCCCCGACAAGAATCGGCGAAGGCACCGTCGCACAAGCGGCAATTCCGATGCTGAAAATTGATAAAATATAAAAAAGGGCTGCGCGTGCCACATAGCCTCCCGAATGCCTGAAAAAATAGCCTGCATGACCGTTGACCAGCCTGACGTTTATCACAATGACCGCTTCTCCGACCGATTTTATTCCTGGCGGCGGTCCCGTCATTGTTAAAACAAATCCAAACATTAGGAAAGAGGGATATGGTCCCTTCCGGACGAATACATTTTATTCGCGCCGGTTCATTTTCTAAAAAGAAAAGGCCTGCCGCAATGGCAAGCCTTTTCTTTTTTGGTGGCGTCCCCAAGGGGATTTGAACCCCTGTCGCCGGCGTGAAAGGCCGGTGTCCTGGACCGGGCTAGACGATGGGGACACAATAAGCCGGATTTTACACCGTTCAATCCCCACCGTGATCGTTGACTCTGTCATCCCGCCTGGAAAGCGGAATGGCCATGATGGGAATGGATTAGGCTTGTGGTGGTGGGGGGAGGATTTGAACCTCCGAAGGCTTTGCCGGCAGATTTACAGACTGCTCCCTTTGACCACTCGGGAACCCCACCACGTTCGCTGGACAAGATACCGCCACGGCCGGTTTGCCCGTGCTGAACAGTGACGCGCTTTTTAACAGCTAATATTGAAAATTTCAAGGAGTAAATACCCCTGATGCAGGCAAATACGGCCTGAATCCAAACGATGCCTTTTCCCGGTATAGATACCGTCATCCAAATACAAACGGGTCGTTAAAAACAGCAAGGCCGTAGTGATCGGACGCCCGCAGGCGTAGCCCGGCTACATCGAGGACCGGCCGAGAGTGAGAACGCCGCTCAAAGCCGAAAGATGCCGCTTGTGGGGGGACACTAGTTGAAGAAGGCCCTACACTCATCCAACGCCCGGCGCACTTCCAGGGAAAGATCGCTCAACACCAGCGGCTTGTGTAAATACCCGTTAATGCCCAGTGAACGGGCGTTGTCCTGGGACATCTGCTCGCTGTAGCCCGTGCAGACCACCACGGGCAGGCTGGGGCGCAACCCCTGCAGCCTTCGGGCCAGATGGACACCGGTCATGTTGGGCATGGTCAGATCGGTGACCAGAATGTCGAAGCGCTCCGGATCGGCGCGGAAAGCCTCCAGGGCCTCCACCGAACTGGTACACGCACGGACCTCGTAGCCCAAACGCTCGAGCATGGTTTTCCCGAGTTGGGCCAGGGCCGGTTCGTCATCCACGAACAGAACCCGCTCGTTTCCGCTGACAAGAGGGGCGTCTAACCGGCACTCGCGGGCCACCTGGTTTGCGGCCACCGGGAACAGGATCTCGAACTCGGCCCCTCTGCCGATCTGGCTGCGAACACGGATGCAGCCCTTCTGGCGGGTGACGATGCCATGGACCACCGCCAGCCCCATGCCGGTGCCCTTGTCCATCTCCTTGGTTGTAAAATAGGGTTCGAAGATTCGATCCACAATGGCCGGATCGATACCATGCCCATTATCACGTACGATCAACTGCACATAGCTGCCGGGCTCTATTTCCGGGCATTTGTGACAATCCCTGGCGGCTAGCACCACTTGCGCCACCTCCACGTCCAGTTGTCCTTCGCCGTCCTCCATGGCATGGGCGGCATTGGTGCACAGATTCATCAACACCTGGTGAATCTGGGTCGGATCGGCCATGACCATACCGATCTCGGGCTGGATATGGGACTGGATGTCGATGGTGCTGGGGAGCGAGGCCCGCAGCAATTTCAACACTTCCTTAGTGATCGGAACCAGGTCGATGAGTTTGCAGTCCATATCGCTCTTGCGACTGAACGCCAGAATCTGCTTCACCAGGTCCCGGGCCCGGTTGCCGGCCTGCAGAACCTGCTCCATGTTGAACCGGGCGCTCGCGTCGTCCGGCAGATCATAAAGTGAAATTTCCGTGAAGCCGATAATAGCGCTTAAAATGTTGTTGAAATCATGGGCAATGCCACCGGCCAGCGTACCAATCGCTTCCATTTTCTGGGCCTGGAGGAGCTGGTCTTCCATACGCCGTCGTTCGGCCAGCTCCTGCTGCAGACGCGTGTACAGATGCGCATTGTCGATCGCAATGGCAGCCAGTTCGGCAAACTGAACCAGGATGCGCTTCTCATCGGCACCGAAACATCGATCAGCGCTATGACGGGCAAAACCGACAACCCCGTTGATGCCCTGCCCGGACTGCAACGGTACGGCCAAAACACAACCGAGGGCATCGGACATGGGCCGGGACAAGCGGCGGGGCCAGTTGGCGTAGTCATCCACAGCGACGGCTTCGCCCGATTGATAGACCTGACCGACCAGCCCCTGACCCGGGGCGATCCGGTGGCCGATGGCATCGACAAAGGCGCCCAGACCGGCTTTCAGAACCAGGACCTTAGATTCCCTGTCGTAGAGATAAATAAAGCCGGCCGATGCGTTCAGCAGGGCCCCGGCGCGTTGGGCCAGCGCCTGCAGGAGATCATCCAGGTTCAGACGGCGGATAAGGCCCAGCGCCGTTTCGTGCAAAGCCCCCAGGTATTCCTTCTGCCGGTTGAGGGTCGCTTCGGCCTGCCGCCGCTGCAGGATTTCCTCGGAGAGCGTCTGGTTTTTATCCGACAGTTCGCGGGTTTTGGATTTAATGCTGCGCCGCAGAACAACACTGTGAAGCACCAGCACAAGGGTCACCACGCCGATTCCGATACCCATCCAGAGGAGCCATTTCGGTGTATGCCGCTCCGGCAGAGGGCTGAACCAGCGGGCCAGCGCCAAATGATAAACCGAACGTTTGTTGCGCTTCAATTCCCAGAGTTGATTGTCGATGGTCTCGATCAGGTCAGACCGGTGGCCCTGGCGTGTCGCAAAATAGAGCTTGCGGGGGCTGAATACGATCGGACTTTTGACCACCCCGAACTGATCCCGGTGGAAATCACCGTAGAATTGATTGACGATGCCGGCATCACAGCGTCCGGCCGCCACCAGCATGAGCACGGTTTCGTAGTCGTCGGACTCGATGAAACGGCATTGCAGCCCGAAACGCTCGGTCACATCCCTGAAATCCAGGTAGTGCCGGTCGCCTTTCAACACGGCGATTTTTTTGGCGTCCAGATCGACAACGGATTCAATCGCCGCCCCCGGTTTTACATAAACCTGGCCCCAGGCCGTCATAAGGCTCTCGCGACCGAAGTGAAACCGTTGGGATTGTTCATTGGCAAAGGCCACGCCGCCCAGAAGATCGATTTCACCGTTTTCGAGCCACTCCAGACAATCGGGCCAGCTGCCGCTGCGAAAAACGACATCCCAACCTTCGCGATCGGCGATCGTCCGCATGACTTCAACCAGAAACCCATCCGGTCCGGCCTCCCGCTCGACGATCATGAGCGGGTTGTTCTGATAGATGCCGACGACCACCGCTTTATCGGCGGCGACAGCACCGGGGCAGGCCCCCGCCAGCACCAGAGCAAAGATCACTATGGTTATTTTCAAGTGTGTCAACATTAAATCGGCACTGTCCTTCAACCGCAGATTCCAACCGGTTGGCCCGGGCACAATCGCGCTTAACCACGACATTTGGCCCGGACGGTCCGGCAAACGCATTCACAGGGGACTTTGGAAACAACCTTCGCGAGGCCCAGCGGACACAACGAAGATCGGCAGAAAAATGAGCGTCGCCTGAAAAGCCAAAACCCGCCAGCATGCGGGCCTTCGGCAATGATCCCCTTGATAAGCGTTATCGGGCCGGAAAGGATTTTTCTTGACTGGAAAAAAGGGCGCGGCGGGATGGAAACGCACCCTGGCGCTTCATTGACTGGCGGAACTCAGGTACAACCCATCGATCCGTTTCAGAAGCCTTCGTCCTGACGACCGCATTCCTTGCAGCGCCCGTCCGGGCCGATCACGCCGATACAGTTGCCGTCGGGGCACAGGCGTCGATTGGCCCATTCTTCGGGATCCGCAGCCCCCCGGTTTCCGGAAGGCGTCGCGTCCGCCTGCCGGTCATCCGGTTCGTTATCGTCGTCGGGCAGGGAATCGGAACCGGCGTCCGGGGAGAAGGGCAGGTCCTCACCGGCCGGCCGGCCGCACTCCTTACAGCGCCCGTCGGGGCCGATCACGCCGATACAGTTGCCGTCGGGGCACAGGCGCCGATTGGCCCATTCGGCCTCGGAAGTGCGGTCTTCGGAAGAAGGATTGTTGTTTTCAGTATCGGTCATCGGTTCCAATCTCCAGCAGGGTCGGGGTGTAAGAATTAAAGTGGCGGCATTCTATAATTCTCTTCTTGAATGCGTTTTCTAAATCAAATGGCGGACGCGGTCAAGTCGGCCGTCGATCCACACTTTTCAAATATCCCCATTACTTTTTTTAAAATTTATGTTATACGGCTCATTTAAATTGCATTCACAGATCACCCCGCAAGGGATATCCGATCTAACCTTTTGATATAATTGTTGTTATCACTGCGCGAACGCTGAAAAAACGAAGCCTGCGGGCCTGAAGATACCACTGAACGATAGGGGGGCAATGATGTTCAACAAAAAAATGGTGATCCTGTGTGTGGTTGTTTTTTTTATACTGGGCGGGACCCTGATGGCGTCCGGTCCATGGGTTGAAGGCATCGATGAGGAAGGTGAACTCACGATCCCGCTGGGCATGATTTCTCCAAGCGTACCGGATGGTGTCGAGAAGCTTACCCTCCCGTTTGCCAATTTCCCGCACTCGCGCCACATGACATACGCCTGCGCCACCTGTCATCACAAGTGGGAATATAATGAAGGGCTCGATTCATGCACGACCTCGGGCTGTCACGATCTGGCAACGAACCCGGACAAACCCCTTAAAGACGGCCAGTATACCAACGAGAGCATCCGCTACTACAAGTACGCTTATCATGTCATGTGTCGCGACTGCCACCGTAATATCAACGCTCAAAACCGTGAGGCCATTAATAAAAATCGTTTTGCCAGCAATAAGATCGAACTGAAACGCAATGGCCCGGTGAGTTGCAAGGGATGCCACGAGGAAGAAGAATAGGCCGGGCGACCCCGACCTGACATCGGCCGCGCCCCGCAATGCGGGTCCGGTCATTTAAATCGAATCCGGTAACACCAGGGCCGGTGGAGGCCACAACCTCCACCGGCCTTTTTTATTACCAGCGCAACATGGGCCGGAGACGAGTCGGATGCCGGCAGGGGCGACAACTGGGCTTCAGGCGATCGTGATTGCAGATCAAGGCGCCGCCGCTTCCTGCTTCAACCAATTCAGGGAACGTTCCAAGATATCGGCATAGACCGCCTCCTGGCTTCGACCGGATGAGCGGGGAACCCGGAAAGAATGATCGCCGTCCGCGATGATTTCAAGTCTGGCCCGGCCCTCAAGCCGGGCAACAACAGGCCGCATCATATCCAGATCGCAAAACGGATCGCGGGTTCCGGAAACCAACAGCATGG
>JAERRP010000744.1 GCA_016735415.1 Desulfobacterales bacterium
GGCGCGAAAGCGCAGGAATAGCCGGCCTATTTCGAGTTTTTGCAACGCCGCCGGGCGGAATGCATCGGCGCTGAGAATGTTAAGTTATTTTTTCGTGAGCCCTTAATTGCGTCGTCCGAAAATATGAAGCAACATTATGAAAAGATTGATAAAATCGAGATACAAGATCAAAGCACCCTGGATAGTCCCTTTGCGAAGGACGGCGGCATCGAGATCGGCGGGTTGTGCAAGGGCCATGCTTTTGAGTTTCTGTGTATCGTAGGCGGTCAGACCAACGAATACGAGCACCCCGACGTAACTGATCACCATGTGCATCATAGGGCTTCTGAAAAAGATATTAACCAGGCTCGCGATGATGATGCCGAACAGACCCATCATCATGAAACTGCCCATGGAGGTGAGGTCTTTTTTTGTGGTCCAGCCGTAAACGCTGCAGGCCAGAAAGGTGCCGGAGCAGATAAAAAAGACCTGGGCAATCGAACTGCCGGAATACATCAGCAGGATAAGACTCAAAAACGCGCCCATCAAAACCGCATATAAGAGAAACAGGAAGGTTGCCGTAGAGGCTTGCATCTTATGAATTCGGGCCGTGATCGTGATCGCCAGGATAATCGGGGAGAACATCAGGGCGTAAAAAATCAGGGTAGGCCGCGCACCACCATCAGGAGCGGCGTGAAAAAGAAAACTTAACAAATACGGGCTATTGGCGACAGTCCAAGCCGTTATCCCGGTGAGTGTCAAACCAAGGGTCATCCACAGATAGACGCTGCGCACAAACGTATTGACACGTGTTAAAGCTTCTTGATGTTGAATAGGTACCGACTGTTGCATGAATTCCTCCTGAAATGGTTGATTATAATGTATCATCGAAATATACCACATTTTCGGTATTTTTCAATCAGGGTTACAAATGATTAAATTGTTATTTTCGGATCGCCTCCAAAAGAGTTGGAGTGATCCTGGGGGTCAAGGGCCACGGGTTTAATGCTGAAAAATAGGGTTCCAGGATTCAAGGGGTCAAGTGAAAAGCTGGTAAATTACAAACCTTTGAACCCTGAACCTTGAACCTTTAAATTATGAATCGAATGATGAACGCCGACCGTCTTTATCAGGAACTCAAGGATTTGTGCGAACGAATGGGGGTTGAAGTCTCCGAGCAGAATTTTCGTGCGACCGGGATCAAAGCACGCAGCGGTCATTGCGTTGTCCGGGGCAACCCTATGTTTCTGATCGACAAAAATAAGAAATTACGGCAGCGTATCCGGATCCTGTCCGAGTTTCTGGGGGCCATGGTTACGGAAGACGTCTACATGGTGCCGGTCGTAAGGGACCATCTGGCCAAATTCAAGCCGCATAAAACCCCAACAGTCCAGCCGGAGCTGTTTCCGGCCGATTTTGATAAAATCGAATAAAAGTTTACATAATATATCTTATCAGACATTGTAACGCTGCGCGGAATAAGTGAATCCATTGCCCTCAACCCCAACCGAATCCCATAAAAGCGTATTTACGGTCACAGAATTAAATCGGCGCATTAAACAAATTCTGGAACGCGCGTTCCCCTTGGTCTGGATCATGGGGGAAATATCGAATCTCCGGATTCCATCTTCCGGCCATGTTTATTTCACGCTCAAAGACAGTGAGGCCCAGTTAAGTGCCGTTATATTCAAAGGACAGGCACGCCATTTATCTTTCAAGCCCGAGGATGGCCGGGTCATTCTGGGGATGGGACGCGTGTCGGTTTTCGAGCCCCGCGGCGTTTACCAGATTATTATCGAGTATATGGAACCCAAGGGGCGCGGCGACCTGCAACTGGCTTTCGAGCAACTCAAACAAAAACTGGCCGATGAGGGTTTGTTTGATGAAAAACACAAAAAACCGTTGCCGCCGCTGCCGCGTATCATTCATGTGATCACCTCCCCCACCGGTGCCGTTATTTTTGATACGATCAATACTATTCAGCGTCGTTTCCTTAACATACCGATTGTGCTTATCCCCACCAGCGTTCAAGGCCCTAATGCCCCGCGCGAAATTGCCAGTGCCATCGCATTGCTCAATTCGCAGCCCGATGCACAAGTCGCCATTCTGGCCCGAGGCGGCGGTTCCCTTGAAGACCTGCAGGCATTTAATGACGAACGGGTGGCCCGGGCGATCTATAAATCAGAGGTTCCCATTATTTCGGCCATCGGACACGAAACCGACTACACCATCGCCGATTTTACCGCCGATCTCAGGGCACCGACGCCTTCGGCCGCCGCCGAGTTGGTCGTGCCGGTCAAAATGGCTTTTATCGAGCATGTTGATGCGCTCACCCGCAAGCTTGTCTTAATTACCCGTGCGGCCATCGACCAACAACGCCAGCGTTTGAAGAACTGTCGCGAGCGTTTACTGGATCCGCGGCGAAAGCTTTACGACGGGCGCCTCTATCTCGATGATTTAACCCACCGGATGGAAGTCAGTCTTCAAAGGACACTGCGTGACCGTGGCCGAGAATTGTCCCTGAGCGCGTCCCGTTTGGCTCAAAACCCCCTACGGGGTAAAATCAAAATAATGAAACAAAAGCTTGAACAAATAACAATTAACAATCTGTATTCAATAGATAATATAATACGTTCAAAAAAATGGGTGCGCCAGGATATGGCATCAAGACTCAGCGCCCTGAACCCATTGGCGGTATTGAGCCGCGGCTACAGTATTACGCGTTTATTACCGCAGCGAACCATTATTAAGAATTCTCGGTGGGTCAATGTGAACCAACCGGTGGAAATTACCCTGGCCTCCGGCAGTCTGTTATGCCGTATCGAAGGAAAAGAGGACGATGGCGAAAAAAACCTTTGAACAGTCTCTGGAAGATCTTGAAAAGATCGTCAAAGAGCTGGAAACCGGTGATCTTACTTTGGAGAAGGCGCTTAAATGTTTTGAAGAAGGCATGGCCCTTTCCAAACGATGCAGCCATATGCTGGATGAAACCGAAAAAAAAGTAAGCCTGCTGATCAAAGATGGCGAGGGGAGCGTCCGTGAGCAGTCATTTGAACCCGGCGAGCCTGGAACCGACTGACAATGAATACAACAGGATAGACCGATATTATGCTGTTCGATCTTAAGGCTTATATCGAATCCCGACGCCATCAGGTCAACCGGTTCTTGACCCAAAGCCTCCAGGAAACCAGCAGGCCATCCGAAATTGTGGCGGCCATGCGGCATTCACTGCATGCCGGGGGCAAGCGGCTGCGGCCTATTCTCTGCATGGCGGCTTGCGAGGCTGTCGGCGGAAGGGGCGACGACGTTCTCCCGGCCTGCTGTGCGATCGAGATGGTGCACACCTACTCGTTGATCCATGACGATCTCCCGGCCATGGATGACGATCAACTCCGACGGGGAAAGCCCACCTGTCATATCGCTTTCGGCGAAGCCACGGCCATTCTGGCCGGCGACGCCCTCGTCACCAAAGCCTTCCACCTGCTGGCCGACCACGCTTTGAAACAGGCGGGCCCCGGGCAAATTCAATGGCTGCGTGTTATTCAACATATTGCCAGAGCCGCCGGGTACGAAGGCATGATCGAAGGACAGATGCAGGATATTCGCTCGGAAGGCCGTTTACTGAACATGGAACAGCTGGAACAGCTGCACCGGCTTAAAACCGGCGCCCTGATCGCCGCGGCCGTGGTTGCCGGCGCTGAAATCGGCAAGGCCGTGCCGGAACAGAAAGAGGCCCTGAACCGCTATGCCGAAAAAATCGGCCTGGCCTTTCAGGTGCAGGATGACATTCTGAATATCGTGGGTGATCCCGAACGGCTGGGCAAAGGCGTCGGTACGGATCAACGGCGCGGCAAAAGCACCTACCCTGCCCTTCTGGGTTTGCAAGCGGCCAAAAACAAAGCGGAAGAACTGATTGCCCAAGCCTTGCATGCCCTTGACATATTTGATACCAAGACCGAACCTTTGCGAGCGATTGCAAAATATATTATTAATCGGAAACGTTAAGGGTTCGTGCAAAAATAAGTTCGCCATTTGCAGCGTTGCGGCGTCCGCCGGTACAAGGCGCGACGCGCAGGGATATCCGATATATTCCGAGCTTGTGCAACGCCGTCCGGCCGGATGCATCGGCGCTTAACACCTGAAGTTATTTTTCGCGAGCCCTGAAACCCCTACAGGATCAGTCGGGAACAGCCATCTTGAGTTTGCTGGATACCATAAACAGCCCGGACGACGTCAAAAAGCTGAGACGCTCACAACTCACTCAACTGGCGGATGATATTCGACGAACGATTGTCGAGGTCGTTTCCCAAAACGGCGGGCATCTGGCACCAAGCCTGGGGGCGGTCGATCTGGCCATTGCCCTGCACTATGTTTTCGACACGCCGTCCGATAAAATTATCTGGGATGTCGGTCACCAGGCCTATGCGCACAAACTGCTGACGGGGCGCCGCGCACAGTTTCCCACGATCCGCCAACACAACGGCCTTTCCGGCTTCACCCGTATGAGCGAAAGCCCATATGATCCTTTTACAACGGGCCACAGCAGCACATCCATATCCGCCGCCCTGGGCATTGCCTGCGCCAAGCAGATTAAAGCGGAACGCTCCAAAGTGATTGCCGTGATCGGCGACGGCTCACTGACGGCGGGGCTTGCCTACGAAGGTCTGAACCAGGCCGGCGACGTTCATAAGAATAAGGACCTGATCGTAATCCTCAACGATAATGACATGTCCATATCTCCCAATGTAGGAGCCCTGTCATCTTTCTTGAGTCGGACCTTCTCAGCCCGTAAACTTCAGGGACTTCGCAAAGAATTCGGAGAATTTCTTAAATCATTGCCGAAAATCGGTGATGATATGTATCAGTGGGCCAAACGTTCGGAAGAATCGTTCAAGACGTTCGTGACGCCCGGAATGCTGTTCGAGGCTTTCAATTTAGATTATTTCGGCCCTATAAACGGTCACAATCTGGATCACCTGATCGATATTCTTCTCAATATCAAAAATATTCAGGACCCTGTCCTTTTGCATGTGATCACCAAAAAAGGCAAAGGGTATCCTCCGGCCGAAAAAAATCCGGTTCATTTCCATGGTTGCGGCCGTTTCGAAATCGCCACCGGCGAATGCCTTCAAGACCAGGTCAAGCCACCTTCCTATACCCAGATATTTGGCGAAACCATGGTGGCCCTGGCCCAAAAGGACAAGCGTATCGTCGCGGTTACGGCTGCAATGCCCGAAGGAACCGGCCTGGGACAATTTTCTAAAATTTTTCCGGATCGTTTTTTCGACGTCGGCATTGCCGAGCAGCATGGGGTCACTTTCGCGGCCGGACTCGCCACCGAGGGATTCATACCGGTGGTGTCGATTTACTCCACTTTCCTGCAAAGGGCTTTCGATCAAATTGTTCATGATGTCTGCATTGAAGCCCTGCCGGTGGTGTTTGCCATAGATCGCGGCGGTATTGTCGGTGAAGACGGCGCGACCCACCATGGCTTGTTCGACCTGTCCTATCTGCGCGGCCTTCCCAAAATGGTGGTCATGGCCCCCAAGGACGCAAACGAACTCCGACGCATGCTTCTGACGGCGATTCAGCACGATGGCCCCATTGCCCTGCGCTATCCTCGCGGTACCGCTCCGGGGGCATGTCTGGACGATGAGATTACCCCCATTCCGATCGGCAAAGGGAAAGTGGTTTGCGCCGGTGAAGCGGACGATATCTTAGTGCTGTCAATCGGTCAAACGGTGTCCGAGGCGATTCGCGCCCGCCGGAAACTTCTTGAAGACGGTATCGGAGTTACCGTCGTCAATGCCCGGTTTGTCAAACCGCTGGATCAGAACCTGATCGTTTCCCTGGTGGAGCGTATCCCTAAAATTATCACGGTGGAAGACAATACCAAACAGGGGGGATTCGGCAGTGCCGTCCTGGAAGCACTGGTCGATAATGGTGTAACCCGGTTTCAAATGGTGCGACTGGGGATCGACGATGTGTTTGTCTCGCACGGCCCCCAGAAGTTGCTTCGCAACATCCACAAAATCGATGCCGATGCCATCGTGGCGGCGGCCAAACGGTTGATGCCGCGATCACATCTGCAGGCCGCCGCCGTCAAAAGCTGAATCACCCCGCCCCGTCGTTATGGTCAAAACCCCCAAGAATAGGCTGGATATATTAGCGGTTGAAAGAGGCCTGGCGCCCAGCCGGGAAAAGGCCAAGGCGCTTGTCATGGCCGGTAAAATCATGGTTTATGGCGAGCCGGTATCGAAACCGGGCGTATCGGTGCCCCTGTCAGCCGTTTTAACCCGCAAAGGCGCTGATCTGCCGTTTGTCAGTCGTGGCGGGCTCAAACTTCAAGCC
>JAERRP010000609.1 GCA_016735415.1 Desulfobacterales bacterium
ATGTGCCGTGCCCGGCACACAACAAATCGCTACACTGGATTTTTACTCCGCTGCGCTTTGTAAAAACCAGTGAGCTCAAACATTGGATTCACAAAAGGAAATAACAATAAATTTGAATGATTAGATTACTGATCTTAATAAAAACAAACTGGATTGCTTTCACACTGTTTACTCTTATAGTCATAACGATTTTATCTCTCTGGCCACTAAATGAATTACCAGCAGTACCGGGAACTGATAAAACCCATCATTTAATAGCTTATGCTATTTTGATGTTACCTACAGCATTACGTAAACCAAACAGGTGGATATTATTCGCTTTGTTTTTTATAACCTATAGTGGTGCGATTGAATTATTGCAGCCATACGTAAATCGTAATGGAGAATGGTTGGATATGATTGCAAACACTGCCGGTGTAGTTTGTGGTTTGATTATCGCAGAGCTTGTTAATTTCTTTTTCCCTGTCATTTTAAACCGTTCCAAGCAGTGACGGTAAAAAAATCCAACAAAAAAATACAGCGGACGTATCCGCCGCTGATTATTGCCATTCGGCTTGCAGATCCTCGAAGGTATTCGAATATGGTCCAGTCAGCATAGGAGCAGTCATGGGGAATCAGAAGTATTTCGAAGAGTTTATCACCGCTACGCGCAGAGTGGCCAAGCACGATCTGGTACTTTGCGGCAGCGGAAACCTGTCTTGGCGTGTAGCTGATGGGAATGTTCTCGTTACTGCGACGAACTCATGGATGGGCAATATAACCAAAGATGAGGTCGCAGTGTGCCGAATTGCCGACGGTGCAACCCTAAACGGAAAGAAGCCCTCGAAGGAGATTGGATTTCACACTGCCATTCTTCGTGAACGCCAGGACGTAAACGTTGTCCTGCATTTTCAATCACCATGCGCTACAAGTATCGCTTGCATGGATCCGCAGGTCACAAACTTCTTTGTCATCCCGGAAATAGCCTATTACATTGGATCGGTGTCGGTAGTACCGTATCTGCTCCCTGGTTCCCCCGAATTTGCTGAAGCGGTTTCTGCAGCAATCAAGAAACATGACTTAGCGATCCTGCGCAACCATGGACAGGTCACAGTGGGAAGGAATTTTGATGAGGTGATAGAGAATGCGACGTATTTCGAACTGGCATGTAAGATTATCCTCAAGGCCGGGGGCGACGTTCAACGCCTTTCAAGGGAGGCTGTCGCCGATCTGCGTCGGATGCGTGAGGCGAACCGAAGCATGCTATGCACTTGATCGAAATGGAAAGTGCTCTGTTATACCGATGGAATGCAATGTTTATCCATTCTATGCTTGAGAAGGGTCGGAAATGGCGCTAAAATCCGGGATGCAGAAAAAATTGGAAGACGGATCAAACCGCCCACTTCTCGGCGCCCATTTCTCCATCGCCGGGGGTCTTCACAAGGCATTGTATACGGCCAGAGACTACGGCTGCACGGCAGTCCAGATTTTCACCAAGAACGCCAGTACCTGGAAAGAACGAACCCTGACCGATCAAGATATCGAAACCTTTGACCGGGCACGGCAGGAGACCGGCATTACCGCCATCGCTTCCCACACGGCTTATCTGATCAATCTCGGCTCTCCGGAAAAGAAAAAATTCCACCGGGCCTGCACGGCCCTGGCCCACGAGATGATGCGGTCTTTCCAACTCGGCATTCCCTGGGTGGTCCATCACCCGGGCGCCCATATGGAGACCGGTGAAGCCGCGGGTATCGAACGCATTGCCGAAGGCATCAACCGGGTGCTTCATGAAAGCCGGGACAACGGTCCGCAGCTTCTGCTGGAGACCTGCGCCGGCCAGGGTACGACCCTGGGGCACACCTTCGAACAGCTCGCCGCCATTGCCCAAAAGGTTGCACAGGGGGAACGCCTCGGTTTTTGCCTCGATACCTGCCATATTTTCGCTGCCGGTTACGATATTCGCACCGAAGCGGCTTACCACAAGACCATGACGGCTTTTGACAAAGTTCTGGGCCTGGACCGGCTCAAAGTGATCCACCTCAATGACGCCCTTCGGGGTCTGGGTTCCAGGGTTGACCGCCACGACCACATCGGAAAAGGGAAAATCGGCCCTGAGGGGTTTTCCCTGATCATGAACGATGAACGTCTGACCCACATACCGAAAATCCTGGAAACCCCCAAGAAAGAGGGGGGTATCGACTGGGATCGAAAGAACCTGGATTTTCTGGCGGCCATGCTGAATCAGGGAACCTCATGAATCAGGGGCAAAAAATCCCATCCCCTCCTGATTCTTCCCGTCCTGATGGATGTGCAGCCGTTGGCCGTTCGTTGAAGCGGGCACATGGATCAGATGCACCACGGATGCGTGTTGTGCATGATCCGGAAGGGTGGCTGGGAGTTGGTTGGTGGCTTCCAGTAGAAATTCTTCATCAATATAGGCGTCCTGTTGACCCGGATAAATGGCGATGGGGACAATGTCCGCTTCCACAAGGTCGTTGAAAAAGTGCGTGCCATAAGAGACTTCCGGTGTGGAATCGCCCGATTCAAAGGCAATCTCACCTAAGGTAAGCGTGTTGTTGATATCTTCATATCCCACCCTGACGCCCAGGTTGATGTCGTTACTGCCCCATCGCCCCGGACCGAAAAGGGCGTAGCGTTTTCCCGCCAGCAGTCTGTTGATTTCACCCACAATGTGACCGATCTCCACTTTTTCCTCATAGCGGGTGATCTGGTTGTAGGCCCGGGGATCCACATAAACCACATATTCAATGTCTTTGATAAGACCGTTGGTAACACCCTGGTTGTTGGTGAAAAGAATTCGGTCACGGGGAATATCTTCCGGCAGGGTTGCCGGTTCCATCTCTTTCCTCAGGGAAAGGGTCCGACACTGAAGGAGGTAAAGTCTGTCATTGTCAACGGCAAATTCCACATCCACCGGTTGACCGTAGGCGTTTTCCAGCTTTTTAAGAATCTTTTTCATGGCGCCCAGGAAGGGGGTTTGGGTTAGAAAATTATGAAATGTGAGGCAGCTGCGGTTCCGGTCAATGGCCTGGCCCTTAAACATGGGGGCGGCCAGATTGCCTTCCTGATCCACCGATACGGCGTGAGATAGATCCGGGTGATCAATTTCCCGCATCAGATCCAGGAAAGCAACCGATTCCAGACGCCGTGTTTTCAGGTTAAACACATCCACCGTTTTCTGGGAGTATTTCCGGATCTGCCCCGCATCCACCTCGGGTCTCAGCAGGGGATGGCTCATCGGAATCATCCTGGGATAATCATCTCCCACCCGGTCCACGGCCCGTGTCCCCATACCGAAGACGAGCCGAATGAGTCCGTCGTCCTGCTTAATGCGTGAAGTCCAGGTATAGGCATTGAAGGAGAAGGCCACGCCGGCTGCAAAAGGAAAAAAATAGTTGCCGAAACGGCGCCCCACCACTTTCTGGGCCAGGACGCTCATCCTTTCATCAAAATCGAGCAGATCGCGCTTTTTGCGATAAAGGATGGGAGCGGGTCCAAAAGTGCTCATGAGCACCAATTTCAATCCCCTGATCAGTTCCTCAAACCGCGCTTCCGGATCCCC
>JAERRP010000903.1 GCA_016735415.1 Desulfobacterales bacterium
GGTTTTCAAGGCCACGGTTGCAAAATGCGTTTGCGGGGGGACAATGCTTTTGATGGCCATGACCACCGCCGTGTCCGCCAGGCTGACCAGGGCACCGCCATGCATCAGCCCGGCGCCCTGGGCGAAATCGATCAGGAAGGGCATCTGCAGGACGGCCTTGCCATCGGCCGCTTCAATGATTTCGATATGAAGCAGTTTTTCGAAGGGCGCACAACTGATCCATTTGTCCATCTGGAATCGATGCGGCCCGGTAGACGGTGATTTGCGGTCCGATTTCACTGGATCCTAACAAAAAAAGAATCGGTTCCTTAATGGTAGCGGTTCAAACCGTTACGGTACAATTGCTATAGCACGGCCTGCAAAGGCCGGGCAAGCCCGGGGCCGGGTATGGCTTATATGAGACCCGCCTCTTCAGATTCAGGAATTGTTTTCCGTGCGGTCTGTGGTTTGGGCCGGCCGCTTTCCGGCCTTCGATTAATTTTTCGTCAGGCGGTCGATATGGCCTGTCCCTCCTATGCCTTGCGTTTATGGAATCGCGAGGGGCCGGCCGGCCTGATCGGATCCAATCCGTTCTTGACGTTGCTTCGGCCTGATCATAATATTAAAGTTGTAATTTTGTCCCGCATCCTTATCGGAGGCCCGGAGCCATGATCATTGAAGCCCCTCTGGATACACACATCAAACCCATCCCGAACTGGGAGGAAAAACGCAACCGCTGCTTTGCGGACCGGCGCTCCGGTGTCGAACGGCGTAAATTTTACAGCATCGACTACTTCATGAGCGGTGGAAAAGAGAAAAGGGCCGGGGATGATCGCCGCAGCGGGATCGAGCGGCGTAAATTCTGGGAGCGCGACGGTTGGCCCTGTATCGCCCGGAACGCTTAGGGCCCGCGCAAGATCCGGACGAACCCGGCACCCCCAAGCGAAAGGTGGATCGGTATGCATCCGAAATGGCGTTGGATTGGCATCATGCTGGTGATGGCCGTCCTGTTGACGGTCTGGGGTTGCAGCAGCAAGGTCAACCAGGCGAACTATGACAAAATCGAAATCGGTATGCGTTACGACGAAGTGGTGGCCATTCTGGGCGAGCCGGTGCAAAACAAAGCGGTTCTGGGGACCAGGAGTTGTGGCTGGGGGGAAAATCCCCGGGTGATCAACATCAAGTTCGTGGCTGACAGGGTGGTGTTTCGTTCGGCCAAAGGGCTGAAATAGTCGATCAGCGCCATCATCAAAACCCAATTTTTGCGGTCCGGGCGGAAATCCTTTCGAGCGCCTCCTCGGTGGCGTGGTGCCGATTATCGGGCCGCTGACACGGCCGCGACCTTATCCTTCCAGGGCATCTTCTTTTTCCCATTCCGGCTGACAGGCGGTTACCAGGACGCATCCGCTATCATCGCAAACGGCGCATGCTGGGGCGTGGCAGGACATCCGGATCGGTTTCCAGATACTGTCGCAGGACGCCCCGCACGGCCGCCAGGTCGGTCGCCCGGCACAGGCGCCCGTAAAGGAAATGGCCGTAGCGGAAATTGGCCGTAAAATAAGCTGCATGGCGGTGGAAACGGCGCATGGCCGTGCGCGGGCCGTAACAGGCCTCCAGGCCTTCAGTGAGTTCAAGAGCACTCTGGAGATAAATCTCCACAGGCGGTTGATAGCTTGAAGCCCACTCGGCGAAAATCCAGGGGCGGGCCAGGGCCAGGCGCCCCAGAGCAACTCCGTCGCAGCGTGTCAGGGCGATCATCTTTTCGCAATCGCCGCGCTCGAAAACATCTCCGTTACCGATGACCGGGACGCCGACGGCCGCTTTGACCCGGGCAATATATTCCCAGCGCGGGGGACGCGTGCGGCGATCCGGGGCCACCCGGGGATGGAATGTCAGGGCATCCGCCCCGGCATCTTCGAAACGCCGGGCCAGCGCCACGGCCCTATCCGGATTGTCATCCCAGCCCGTGCGGAATTTGACGAATAAGGGTACCGTTACGGTGCGGCGCACGGCTTTGATGATGGCGGCGGCCCGGGCCGGGGTTTTGAGCAGGGCGGCGCCGCAGCCCTTTTTGCAGACGGCGGCCACGGCGCAGCCGAAATTCAGATCGACTCCGAAAAAGCCCTCGTTTGCAATGATGCGGGCCGCCCGCGCCATGGTTTCAGGATCGTTTCCGAAAATCTGGCAGACCAGCTCGGAGAGGTCCTCGTCCGGACGCCAGGTGAAACCGCCCTGAGTGTGCCCGTTGCCGCAGGGCACCGACCGGGCCCAGCACATCTCTGAGAAAAGCAGTCCGTAGCCGCCGAAGGCCGCCACGATTTTACGAAAGGCGGTATTGCCCAGTTTGGCCATGGGGGCCAGAAAAAGCCGGCCGCGGACCTCACGGTCGCGGATGATCAGAGGCCTGGCCAGAAACTGGCGGAGCGTTTGGTCGGGGGTCATCGTTCAATTTTGGTAAATGTGGTTGAAAAGGCGGTTGGCGGCGCCTTCGTCGAGTTTTTTCAGAATCTTGTACTGGCCCAGAGCGGCTTCACGCTCGCCGGTCTTCAGGTAAACCAGACCCATGTTGTAATGGGCCGGAATAAAATCCGGGTCGATCCGGAGGGCCTCCCTGTAGGCGCCGGCCTCGCGTTCGAGATCGTCGAGATTGCCGTAGACCAGTCCCATGGCATAATGGGAAGGGGCAAAATCCGGTTTGATCTCAAGGGCCGCCCTCTGGGCCGAGATGGCCTGGCTGTATAAACCCAGTTCGTTGCAGACGATGCCCATGCGGTAGTGCGCCAGCAGAAAGTCCGGCGCCATGGTGATGATCTCTTCATAGGTGCGCTTGGCCTGCCGGGGGCGGTCCAACTGCCCGTAGGCCAGCCCCATATGGTAGCGCGCCGGGATATGGTCCGTTTTGAGATCCAGGGCTTCCTGAAATTTTGTCAAGGCGTCGTCATAGCGCTCCAGTTTCAGAAAATAGTAACCCAGATTGTAGTAGGCGTTGGCGTTGGCTGGATCCTGGACGATCACCTGCCGATAGGCGGCGATGGCATCACCGGGCTGGTCCAGGCCGACGTAGCAGTTGCCGAGCCCGAACCAGGCTTCGGCATTTTCCGGACTGTTTTCGACCGCTTCCCGGAAGTAGTTCAGGGCTTCTTTGTATTCTCCGCGAATGGTGAAGGCGAAGCCTTGGCGGCAGAGGTTTTGGACCACCTGGGGTTTATTCTTGACCTGCTGGTAGGTCCATTCGGCCACCGAAGTCTTGGCCGGCTGGTCTTCCAGCTTCAATAGATTATCGCCGGCGATGGCAAAATTGAGATTCTGGCCCGCCCGGGCCTGAAACGACACCACCCCGATGACCCGGCCGGAATCGTTGACCACGGGACCTCCGCTGGAACCCCTGGAGATGGGGGCCGACATCTGGAAAATGGTGCCGACCCCGGGCACATCCCGGATGGCGGAGACAATCCCCTCACTGACCGTGTGCTCCAGACCCAGGGGGCTGCCGACCACCACCACCCGCTCGGCGATTTCAGGGGTCGTGCCGGCGCCCTCCAGCCAGTGCACAATTTCGGGGGGGATTTTGACCGCGACCTTGATCAGATCGACGGCTTTGTTCTGCGCCAGGATATAGTTGATGCTGTGGGTGGCACCGTCATGGGTTTTGACCGAGGCGGCATAGGCCCCTTCGAGGACATGATAGTTGGTGATGAGGTGCCCCTGGCGATTGATGAAGAAACCGGTTCCCAGGCCGACCGGGTTCATCGCGGGGTCATAGGTCCGGATGGTCACGACCGCGGGCCGGACGTGCTCCACCAGTCGGCTGATAATCTGGCGGTCGCCAGGTGTCCGGGACGGCCCGGTCGCACAGCCAAGGATGGCGGCGGCGAAAAGCACAACGATGATAGGCAGCGGTCTGGGCATTATCGAAGTCACCTCGATTCCTTGCAATTGCGTCTAAAAGTAAGGACGTCTCCGGGGGGGTGTCAATCAGTGCGGCAGCGCGGTGCTGTTGTTGGGCCGGCC
>JAERRP010000206.1 GCA_016735415.1 Desulfobacterales bacterium
GAAGCGTATGAATTTGGCCATGTCCAGAGGGGAAAAGATTACATCCAGACGGCAAAAGGCGGCCGGTTTGAATAGAAAAATGGCGAAAATAAAGGCGATGGCCGATAAGGCCTTCTCGCCTCCGGAGAGCAGGCTTATGCGGGTTACCTTTTTGCCCGGGGGCTGGATCATGAGTTCGACGCCGGATTCCAGGGGGCGTTCCGGATCCGATAGCACCATCTGCGCCGTACCGCCCTCGAACAGACGTGGGAAGACTTCCGCCAGTTTTTCGTTAACCTCCTCGAAAGTGGACAGAAAGCGTTCCTGCGTAACGGTGTTGATGCGGCCGATAACCCGGTGAAGATCTGCAATGGCCTGGTTCAGATCGTCGCGCTGTTCGCACAGGAAGTCATAGCGCGTTTTGTGTTGTTCGTATTCCTTGATGGCCCCCATGTTGACATCGTGAATATTGGCGATTTTCTGGCGGCAGCGGTCCAGTTCGGCTTCGGTTTCGTCGGCACTCAGGTCGAAACCCTCCTGGCGTTTGGCGTCGATTTCGGCTCGGAAGGTTTCCACGGTATTGTGATAACGCTCGTTCAAACGATTGACGATATTTTCGCGTTTGATCCGGCGTTGGGACAGCTCCAGTTCGATCAGGCGCAGTTTTTCGTTATTCTTTTCACGCCGGGACAACAGCTTGGCAATGGCCGTATCGCTTTCTCTGAGGCTGGCATCGATGGTCTGATAGCTGGCCTCGTCGGCTTCCAGGATTTCGCTCAAGCGGCGCAGATCTTCGTAAAGACCGGACAGATTTTCTTCGGATTGATACATGCGGCCCTGGCCGTTCTCCCGGCGTTCGCGTTTGGCACGGATTTCCTCCAGCAGGGATTCCAAGCGCGCTTTGCCGTCGGCCTGGAATTCTTTCAGGCGCCGGAGACTGGCGGTATTGTTTTCGAGTTTGGCCTGGTGCGCGGTCAGCCGGACCTGAATATCCATTTCGCGCTGATGAAACGATTCCATCTGGTGGGCGATCGTGTCGATTTCAGTCGATAAACCGGCCACTTTCTGCTGGGCCTGGGCCACTTCGTCGGCCACTTCGGTTAGAATTTCATCATAGCGGCTGATCTCGCTGTCGATATCGCTTTCTTCACCCAGCAGCCGTTCCTGCTCCAGGCGGACGATCTCCAGGTGCCGGCGGGCGGCCTTGAGATCTTCCGCTGACTTGTAGAGCGCCTTCTGGGCCTCGATTTCATCTTCGACCAGGTTATTTTTTTCTTCAAGGTCTTGCCGCAGTTCGTTTTCAAGGGATTTGACCGCATCCTGCAAGGCGGATTGAACCTGGTGCTGGGATTCCAGTTGGGCGTCCAGCCGGGTGATGGTTTTTTTCAGCTGTCGAATTTCCTGTTTCTGGACCAGAATCCCGACGCCATTGCCGCCGCTGCCGCCGGCGATCGTTCCCTGGCAGGAGACGGTCTCGCCTTTGAGGGTCACAATGGATTGAAAAACACCGTTGCGGTTGAAGCGTGCGACGGCGGCATCCAGGTCTTCCGCCACCGTCACGTGACCCAGTAATGCCAGCGCCACGTTTTCGTAGCCCTCGCCCACGACGACATGGTTGATCAGTCGTTCTTCCTCAGGCGCTTGCGGGGCCTGGGGGACGGCCATCGGGCGCGTGTGGGGCAGTGGCACGAAACCGCTGCGTCCGGCCTGACCCTGCTGCAGGAAATGGATGGCGTCCATGGCATGCTGTTGTCGTTCCACCAGAATATACTGCAATGATTCCCCCAGGGCGGCTTCTACGGCCGCTTCGTAGCCCGGTTGCGGCGAAATGATGTCGGCTACCAGACCGCGGATGCCTTTTTCCCGGCGTTTCGCGGGTGTTAGGCCTTTCATGAGGGCCTTGACGCCGTCCCGGTACCATTCGAAGTTTTCTTCCATTTTTTTAAGGGCGGCATAGCGCGAATGGTGTTTGCTGCGTTCCAGTTCCAACCCCTGGACATGTTTGATTTGATCGGCCAACTCCCGACTCTTGACTTCCAGGCGGGCCCGCAGGGCGTCAATCCGTCCTTTCTGGACCCGGATTTCTTCTTTAAGGACCTCCAGCGTGTGCGTGGCCTGCCGTTCATTCTTCTCGCTTTCGGTCACTTCGTGCGAGGCCAGTATGACTTCTTCTTCGGTTTTGCGGATTCGTCGCTGAAGATTTTCGCGGTTGTTCTGGGTGGTCTGGTGGATATTGCGGTAACGGGCCTCCTGCCCCACCAGATCTGTCAGACGGGCTTTATGGGTGTCCAAAGCCGCCTGGCGGGTCGCCAGCTTTTCGGATATTTCGCGCGAGGTCGCCTGCTCCCGTTCCAATTCGGTGCGAATGTCTTCGATGGACTGCTGAAGTTCCTTGTGCTGGGCTTCGGATTCGGCGATTTCAGTGACCATGCGTTCGTTCTTGCGGGCAATCTCACCGCGGACACCGTCCAGCGATTCAACTTCATCCCCCAGGCGCTGGATTTCCTCCCGCTGGTGGGTGATGTCGCTTTCGGTCTTGTCGATCTGGCGCTGCCGTTCGAAACGGTTGGTTTTCTGGTCGGAAATTTCCTGGTTTTTCTGCCAGCGCTGGATCTTGATCTCCTCCACGGCGGCATCGAGCTTTCTGAGCTCCGAAACGTGGCTGAGATCGGCATCCTTCAATTCTTGCAGGAGGTGTTCCGATTCGGCCATCTCGCGCGAATATTCATCGAAGTAGTGCAGGCCCAGGAAGATGTCCAGGGTCCGGATGCGTTCCTGATAGTTCTTGAAAAGTTCGGCCTTGCGCGCCTGGCGTTTCAGGCTGGCCATCTGGCGTTTGATTTCACCGATGATGTCCATGATGCGGTAAAGGTTCTGGCTGGTGGACTGGATTTTGCGCAGGGTTTCCTGACGGCGGAATTTGAACCGGGTAACCCCGGCCGCTTCTTCGATAAAGTGGCGTCGCTCTTCAGGGCCCGCATCGGTGATGGCGCCGATATTTCCCTGCTGAATGACAGCAAAGGATTTGGTGCCTAAACCGCTGCCTAAAAAGAGATTGTGGATGTCTTTCAGGCGGCAGGGTTGTTTGTTCAGAAAATAGGCACTTTCCCCCGATCGATAGAGCCGCCGGGTGATCATGATTTCAGAATAATCCCTGAGTTCTTCCGGGGCGCTGCCGTTGTCGTTTTTGAGCGTCAGGGCGACTTCCGCCATGTTTAACGGCGCTTTTCCGTTGGCGCCGGCGAAAATAACATCCTCCATGGCCTTGCCGCGCAGTTTTTTGACGCTCTGTTCGCCCATCACCCAGCGGATGGCGTC
>JAERRP010000241.1 GCA_016735415.1 Desulfobacterales bacterium
AATCCAGCCTTACGTTTGATGCGTACCAGACCCGGGCTGTTATGCAGGTACATTAAAGGTGAACATAAACCCGCAGCCAAAAATCGGGATTCGATGGCATCGAAAAGAACGGGGCGATCCGGCCAGCGGTAGAGCTTCGCTTCGGCCTTCAGGGCCTGCCACGCTGTCGCCGCCCGCGCATCCAGCGCCTGGATGGTCTCCTGGGCCCGATCACAGAGAAACGTCTCGCATACAATCGGTTTGAGGTGCCACCGGCACCCACCTTCGGATAGATAGATGCATTTCATATCTTCACGTGCTTCCGGCAGACATGCGATAAGGTCTGACAGCATTTCCGGCGGAGAAAACAGCGCATTGATCACGACGTCGGCGAAGAATGTGATGATGCCGTCTTTATTACAACAGGCGCTTAAATGGCTCTGAAAACAGGAACGGGTGCAGATGGCCTGCAAATGCCGGCTTTGAAAACGGGCGATCTTTTCTCGGAAAGCACGATAACCCGCACACATCTGTCGCCATTGCTGCCGTTCGTCCTCCCGGGCCTGTGTCAGGTAGCGGGCCACCATCTTCTGAGCGTGCATTTGTTCTTCGCGATAGGCACTCATTTTTCTTTAATCCGTATGAAACCATTGGATCCGAACCGGCGCCGTCGCCGTTCTTCCCCCTCCCCGCAGGCCAAAGAAATTATCTTTCTAAACGATCCCCCCCTGGATTGTCAATAATTCGCCCGTGGTCAGGCGGCCTGAAACGGTTTCAGGCCCGAAAAAACCACAGGTATGACTTGCCATAAACACAACAATTGGTTAATACTTCCGATTTAATAATTCATTGTTACCGAAACGGATCCCGACGTTCGCCTTATAAAGCCGCATGCCAAACGACACCCCCATCGCCGTTGTCGGCGCTGCCGGAATATTTCCGGGCGCCGATAATTTAGAGGCCTTCTGGCAAAATATCGCTGCCCGACACTGTGCGATCGGCCCCGTGGGGTCAAAGCGCTGGGGTGTACCCACCGAACAGATCCAGGCCGAAGACAGTCGACCGGACCGGATACGTTCGCTAAAGGCCGGTTTGATCGACACGATTCCGTTCGATTCGGAAGATTTTGACCTTCCGGCCGATCTGATGGCGGCCCTCGACCCACTGCACCGTCTCGTGTTGACCACCGGTCGGCAAGCCTGGAAGGACTGTGTCAACGACACCCTGGATCGCCGTCGTACCGGCATCATACTGGCCTCGATTGCGCTTCCCACGGAAACCGCTTCCCGGCTGACCCGAAAAATTCTAACCTATCTGATGGAAGCAAAACTCTTTCGAGCGGCTTCACAGGTGAAGCCGCCCGATATGGATCCGCTCCTGGCCCTGACTTCGCGGGTGACTTCCTTCCCCGCGGCCCTGCTGGCGTCCGCCCTGGAACTGGGGGGCGGTTCGTTTACCCTTGACGCGGCCTGCGCATCTTCGCTTTTAGCCGTCAAACTGGCCTGCGACGAACTTCGCGCCGGCCGCTCCGATGCCATGCTGGCCGGTGGTGCGGCGCGCACCGATGTGCTCTATACCCAGATGGGTTTCACCCAATTGCAGGCCCTGAGTCCTTCGGGCCGCTGTGCGCCCTTCGACCGCAGCGCCGACGGTTTGGTGGTGGGCGAAGGCTGCGGTTTTGTGGTCCTTGAACGTCTGGCGGATGCCTTGCGGCATGGCGATCGAATTTATGGCCTGATCGCCGCTGTGGGCGTTTCCAACGATATGCGCGGCAATCTCCTGGCCCCTGATTCCGAGGGTCAATTGCGGGCCATGGGGATGGCCTACCGGAATACGGGCTGGCGCCCCTCCGATGTCGACCTGGTAGAATGCCACGGTGCCGGCACACCGCTGGGAGACCGTGTCGAACTGGCAAGTCTGTCCGCTTTATGGCAGGACGAAGAAGTAGTCTCCGGCCAATGTCCCATCGGATCGATCAAATCCATGATCGGTCATCTGCTGACCGGCGCCGGTATGGCCGGTTTGATCAAAGTCCTGCTGGCGATGGGCAACAAAACCCTGCCCCCTTCGCTTCACTATCACCGGTCTTTTGACGGAAGCCCCCTGGAAGATGGCCCTTTCCGCGTACAGACCGACCCGGCCCCCTGGATGCGTCGCGCCCGCGGACGACCACGACGGGCGGCCGTCAGTGCTTTCGGTTTCGGGGGCATCAACGCCCACCTGCTGGTGGAAGAATGGCCGGCGCGCCCTACGCCGCTCCCCAAAACCGCCGTAGCCGATCCGCCGCTGGCATCGATGGTCAAAACCAGTAGCGACGCGGTGATCGCCATCGTGGGCATGGATGCCCACATCGGGTGCCTTCAGGGCCTCCCGGCCCTGCAAGAGGCCCTTTTTAAAGGACAGCCTCACTTCCGTCAAGCATCGGCCGCGCGCTGGAAGGACGGCCGTTCCCTGGTAAACCGACTCCTGGGCGGCAAAACCATTCCCGGCAACTATCTCGATGATCTGGAAGTCGCCATAGGTGCCTTCGGGATTCCGCCCAACGAACTCGAAGATATTCTGCCTCAGCATCTGCTGATGCTGGCCGTATCCGCCGGTGCTCTGAATGATGCGGCCATGCCCCTGCGCACGGAACGGCCACGCATGGGCTGCATCGTGGGGATGGAATTTGATTTTGAAGATACCAATTTCCACCTGCGTTGGGACATGCCCCGGCAGGCCGCGCACTGGCAGCAACAATACCGGATCCAACTGACCCCGCCGGAACTGCAGGCCTGGTCGGAATCGTTAATGGGCCACATCAGCCCGCCGCTGACGCACGCGCGCACCCTGGGGTCCCTGGGCGGCATTATCGCCAGCCGGATCGCACGGGCTTTTCGTTTCGGTGGGTCCAGTTTTGTCTTGTCAGGCGAAGAGCTTGCCGGCCTGAAAGCGCTGGCTGTAGCCCGGCAGGCCCTGCAGAACCATGACGTCGACGCCATGCTGGTGGGTGCCGTCGACCTGCCCGGTGATCTGCGGCGCCTGGCGGCCTATGATCGTCTTCGAGCGTATGCGTCACAACCCGCCGTCAAGGCCTTCGATCATTCCGCCGGCGGCACGCTTCCGGGTGAAGGCGCGGTGGCGGTTGTCCTGAAACGGCTCGAGGATGCCCTTGACGCCGGTGATCGCATCTATGCGCTTATCGAGGGTATCGGCGCGGCCTCACATCCGGGCTTCTCTGAGGAACCGACCCACCGGGCGCGCGCCATCGAGACGGCACTTGAACGCGCTCTGGATGACGCCCGCACCCACGCGGGTGCCATCGATCTGCTGGAAGCGCACGGCAGCGGCCACCGTCTGGAAGACAAAGCCGATCATGATGCCCTCCATCACGTTTTTAAGGAAGGCCGCATTCCGGCCGCCGTGGGTTCAGCCAAGGCCACGCTCGGTCACACGGGGGCCGCCGCCGGTCTGGTTTCGCTGGTCAAGAGCGCCCTGTGCCTCTACCACCAAATGATCCCGCCGCTCCCGGGCTATACGGCGCCCCCGCAAGGATGCTGGGATCCCAAGCGTTTTCATTTACCCCCCAAAGCCCTCCCCTGGCTGCGTGACCGCCGCGAAGGGCCGCGCCGGGCCTGTATGCAGGCCATGACCACCGATGGTAACGCCGGGGCCGTCGTACTGGCGGAAGCCC
>JAERRP010000176.1 GCA_016735415.1 Desulfobacterales bacterium
CCGGTCATACCGTAGATCCGGTTGTTCATGACGATGGCGGTCATATCGATATTCCGCCGGCAGGCATGGATGAAGTGGTTGCCGCCGATGGCCAGGGTGTCGCCGTCCCCCATCGGAACGATCACGTTCAATTCGGGCTTGCTGAGCTTGATGCCGGTGGCGAAGGCCAGGGCCCGCCCGTGCAGGGTGTGCAGGGTGTGGAAATCGACATAGCCGGAAATGCGCGAAGAACAGCCGATCCCGGATACCATCACGATTTCATTCTTGCTCATGCCCAGTTGCCCCACCGCCCGCAGCAGGCTGTTCAGCACCGTTCCGTGGCCGCAACCCGGGCACCACATATGCGGGAAAAAGCGCTGTCGGATATAGTCTTTGACCGCCATGTCAGACTCCCTTTCCCTGGATGAGCCGCAGGATGCTGCGGATATCATCAGGGGTAATGAACACACCATCGATGCGGTTGGCCAAAAAGACCCTTCCGGGATCGTCCACCGCTTTTTTGACCTCCTGCATGATCTGCCCCATGTT
Organism: Desulfobacterales bacterium; assembly: GCA_016735415.1. The sequence goes on from JAERRP010000176.1 coordinate 529, forward strand.
CATCTCCACCACCACGAGGGCATCGACCTCGGCGCATTTCTCGCGAATGACCTCCCTGGGAAACGGCCACAGGGTCTGGAGTTCCAGGAGGCCCAGCCGCTCGCCGCGCCGGCGCCGGCTCATGACCACATGCAGGGCCGAGCGCGCCGAAGAGCCGTATGAGATCAGGATGATATCGGCGTCATCCAGATAGTATTCCTTGTAGCGGGCCAGCAGGTTGACCCGGTTTTCGATTTTGTCCACGAGGTGATGGATCAGGCCGTGGACCGCCTTGGGCTCGGCCGAGGGGAAGCCCCACATGTCGTGGTAGAGCCCGGTGACGTTGTAACGGTGCACACCCCCGAAATCGCTCATGGGCAAACGCCCGTCTTCGCGCGGCAGGTAGGGGTGATAATCGACCCCGCCCTTGACCGAAGTATGCAGACGCTCCACCAGGGGAACTTCGCCCGGCTCCGGAATGACAAGTTTTTCGCGCATGTGGCCCACCACTTCGTCAAACAGCAGGATGACTGGTGTGCGATAGGTCTCGGCCAGGTTGAAAGCCTCCACCGTCATCTGGAACACATCCTGGTGGTTGGAGGCCGTGAGGGCAATGATGGCGTGATCGCCGTGGGTCCCCCAGCGAGCCTGCATCACGTCCCCCTGGCTGCCGTGGGTGGGGATTCCGGTGGACGGACCGCCCCGCTGCACATCCACGATCACACAGGGGATTTCGGCCATGATGGCGTAGCCCAGGCCTTCCTGCATCAGCGAAAAGCCCGGACCGGAAGTTGCCGTCATCACCTTGTGGCCGGTCAGCGACCCGCCGATGATGGCGGCGATAGAAGCAATTTCGTCTTCCATCTGGATGAACTTGCCACCCACGGCCGGCAGTCGCCGGGCCAGGCCTTCGGCAATTTCCGATGAAGGCGTAATCGGATAACCCGCAAAAAATTCAAGCCCGGCGTAAAGCGCGCCCTCGACACAGGCTTCGTTGCCCTGAACGAATTTAATCTGGTTGCTCATAATAGCGCCCTATTCCGTTTCGATTTCAATGGCTAAATCCGGGCAGCGGATCTCGCAAAGCTTGCAGGCAATGCAGTCCTCCGGCTTGGCCGCAAAGACCTTGTCCATTTCATCCAGCGCCAGGACGTTTTTAGGGCAGAAATGAACGCAGATCCCGCAGCCTTTGCACCAGTCGCGGTCGATGTGATGTGCTTTCAGTTTCTTCTTGGCCATGCAACGGTTCCCTTCACGGCGGTATGGTGAAAAACGGCTTAAGGCGCGCGGAAAATCGCTGATTGAATTTTTACGCACGCCCTTTTATTCAAAGCAGGCCCCTCTTAGTGAGTCCCCGTGGTTCTGTCAAGAAAAACCGGCCCTTGACCGCATTATGACACCGCTGGCAACGGTCAGGCGATCCTGTTTTACACAGCCCCGGACACCCGTGGTCAAAAGCTTTTACCAGCCCGCTCAACTCGCCATGAGTTTGCGCAGGACGAACGGCAGAATCCCGCCATGCTTGAAATAGTCCACCTCGACCTCGGTATCGAGGCGAGTCAGGACCTCGAAAGTGACGGTCTGCCCGTCGGGCTTCAAGGCTTTGACGGTCAGGCCGGCCCTGGGCGAAATCCTTTCGATCCCGTTGATGGTAAAGGTTTCATCACCCTTGAGGCCAAGACTTTCGATCCCCTCGCCGTTCTTAAACATGAGCGGCAGGACCCCCATGCCCACCAGATTGCTGCGGTGGATGCGCTCAAAGGACTCGGCCATGACGGCCCGAACGCCTAAGAGATTGGAGCCCTTGGCGGCCCAGTCACGCGAGGATCCGGTCCCGTATTCCTTTCCGGCCAGCACCACCAGGGGGATGCCTTCCTGCTGGTAGGCCATGGCCGTATCATAGATAAAGGACTCGCCGCCCTGTGGGAATTTGAGCGTATAGCTACCCTCCTTTCCGGCCACGAGCTGATTTTTGAGACGGATATTCCCGAACGTGCCCCGCATCATCACCTCGTGGTTGCCGCGACGCGAACCATAGGAGTTGAAGTCCGCCGGGGCCACAGCCTGCGCCACCAGATACCGGCCGGCCGGGTATTCCTCCGGGATGGCCCCGGCCGGGGATATGTGATCGGTCGTGACGGTATGGCCCAGCAACGCCAGAACCCGCGCCCCCTCGATATCGGCGGGCGGCGGCGGCGCCAGCTGGAATCCTTCGAAATAAGGCGGGTTCTTGATGTAGGTCGACTGGTCATCCCACTGGTAGGTGACCGATTTGACGGCGGGCAGATCGTGCCAGAACTCGTCGCCGTCGAAAATGCGCCCGTATTCCAGCGCGAAAAATTCCTTCTTCACATGGCGGGCCACAAGCGCCTCGATGGATTCATTGTCCGGCCAGATATCTTCCAGGTAAACCGGATCGCCGTTGGGGTCCATCCCCACCGGCTCGTAGGTCAGATCGATGTCGATATGCCCCGCCAGGGCGTAAGCCACCACCAGCATGGGCGAGGCCAGGAAGTTGGACTTGATGTTCTGGTGAATGCGTGCTTCGAAATTGCGGTTGCCGGAGAGCACCGCGGCCACATTGAGATCGTTTTCGACCACGCACTTTTCGATGACCGGATCGAGCGGTCCGCTGTTGCCGATGCAGGTGGTGCACCCAAATCCCACTAGATGGAACCCCAAAGCCTCCAGATAGGGCATCAGGCCGGCATCCGTCAGGTACCGGATCACGACCTTGGAGCCGGGGGCCAGGGATGTTTTGACAAAGGGCGGCACCCTCAAGCCCCGCGCCATCGCGTCTTTGGCCAGCAAGCCGGCCCCCAGGAGCACAGACGGGTTGGAGGTATTGGTGCAGGAAGTGATCGCGGCGATCACCACGCTGCCGTTATTCAGATGGATCGGTGTCCCGTGAAGGTCGAGATGACAGGCGCCGTCTGAAACCGGGCGGCATTGGGGCAGTCGCGCGGTCCGGGTGCCGGACTCATCATGGAATTGGGAAATGCGGGCCATTTCTTCGTCGCGGTCGTATTCACATCCCAGGATGTCCGCGAACTTCTTTTTCAGGTCCGTCAGCAGGATGCGGTCCTGGGGCCGCGCCGGCCCGGACACGCAGGGTTCCACCGCGGTCAGGTCCAGTTCCAGCACCTCGGTGTATTCCGGTGTTTCGCTGCCGGTGTAAAAAAGCCCGTTCGCCCGGCAGTAGACGTCCACCAGTTCGGCCTGGCGGTCCCGATTGGTCATGCGCAGGTAATCGATCGTACTCGCATCCACCGGGAAGAAGCCCAGAGTGGCCCCGTATTCGGGCGTCATGTTGGCGATCGTGGCCCGATCCGGAATCGTGAGCTTCTTCATGCCCGGACCAAAGAACTCCACAAACTTCTCCACGACCCCGTAGTTGCGCAGCATGGCGGTCACCGTCAGCACCAGGTCGGTGGCCGTGATGCCGGAGCGCAATTCCCCGGTCATGTGAACGCCGATCACCTGGGGGATCGACATATAATACGGCTGTCCCAGCATCACGGCTTCGGCTTCGATCCCACCCACCCCCCAGCCCATGACGCCCACGGCATCGATCATGGTGGTATGGGAGTCGAGCCCCACGAGGGTGTCGGGATAGGCCAGCACCCGGCCGTTTGCTTCCTCGGCAATCACTACGCGGCCCAGATGCTCAAGGTTGACCTGGTGGCAGATCCCCGCACGCGGCGGGACCACCTTGAAGTTGTCGAAGCTCTGCTGGGCCCATTTGAGGAAAGCATAACGCTCGCCGTTGCGCTCGTATTCCCTGCGGACATTCTTGACGACGGCCGTGTTCGTTCCGAAGTAGTCCACCTGGACGGAGTGGTCGATGATCAGTTCCACCGGCACCAGGGGGTTGACCTTGCGGGGATCCCCGCCCTGCTTTTCGACCGCATCGCGCATGGCGGCCAGATCGACCACGGCCGGCACACCGGTAAAATCCTGCATGAGCACCCGGGCCGGATGATAGGAGATCTCCACGGGCGCCTCGTAAGTCTTCTGCCAGCGGGCGATGTTGAGCAGATCTTCTTTCCGTACCACGCGCCCGTCCATCTTACGCAGGAGGTTTTCCACCAGAATCCGGATCGAAAAGGGCAGACGCTGGATATCGGCGATGCCTTCGGCCTCGAGCCGCTGGATATCGAACATGGTATAAGTCTGACCGCCGGCCTCAAATTCACGAATGAAATCTTCTTTCTTCATGGCATCCCCCATTGGTGGTTAAGCCTGATGGTTGCGGCCCCTCATCCCAGCGGCCACGGCAGTTTAAGCAATCCCTCCGGCCAATCCATGCCAAGAACACTGGAGGCCAGCGCCAGAAAACCAAGTCCCGCAGCGCCGGCGATGATGGAAGCAGTCCAGGTGGCTCTGGCAATCAGGCGATAAAAAAAACAGATGAAAAGGCTCAGCGCCAAAGGATAGCCGATCAGATAAATGAAGACATAAACCCCCAGGATAATTCCGATGTAAAGGCCGAAACGCCGCCAGACCACAGCCATCGGCATGTCCCATTCGACGCTCAAATCGGATACCGCAGAAGTGCCATGCAGGTCTTCAGCCTGGTCTACGATCTGGCGAATCTCGATCACGATGCTGATGACAGCAAAAATGAGCAGGATAAGGCTGATATAGAACGGGAAGATCTTGGCCAGAAAGGCGTAACTGCGTGCTTCCCACACGCCGTAAGCAAACCAGACAATCAGGAACAGGGAGAACAGGTTTTTCAGGGTCAGAAAGCGCGCCATGAGTATCTCCTCCTTATTCCTTGGCCGCGGGCTGGCCGGTCGTTTTGAGTTTCTTCTGGTAGACGATCGATGCGCTGAGGGAAGCAACGATAATGACTATCATGATGATCACACCGGGCCGGGTCAGCCAGTCGAGACCGTAGCGCTGCACGGAGATGAACAGATACTGCTCCAGGTTGTCGGCCAGAACAAAACCGATCAGGGCCGCCGGACGGGGCCAGCCGAACTGCTTCATCAACCAACCCAGGATACCCATAAGCAGCAGAGCGATGAGATCACCCCAGCTGTAAGTCGCCTGATAACAGGCAAAGGTAATGATCAAAATCATGAAAGGCGCCAGGTAGCTGAAGGGCACGAACGTGAGTTTGGTGATCGGCTTGGACAGAAGCAGCGCCAGGCCGGCCCCGAAGATGTTGGCCAGCGCCAGGCTCCAGATGGCAGTGTAGAGCAGGTCGACATTTTCGGTCACCATGGAGGGGCCAGGCTGGATGCCGAGGATGAGAAGCCCTCCCAGGAACACCGCCATCGAGCCGGATCCCGGGATACCGAACAGAAAGGTCGGAATCAGGCCGCCGCCTTCCTTGGCGTTGTTGGCGCTCTCCGGGGCGATGACACCGCGGATGTCACCCTTGCCGAAAAGCTCACGATCTTTGCTGGTCTGGATGATGTGGCCGTAAGCGATCCAGTCCACGACGGAACCGCCTAAACCAGGAATGAATCCAATGATGACGCCAATGATGGAGCAGCGCAGGACAATGAATTTATGGCGCAGCGTGTCCTTAACACCATCCAGCCAACCCTTGCCGAGTTCGGCCCTCTCCGAAATCGGGCGTCCCTTGATCAGCAGATCGATGATCTCGGGGAAGGCAAACAGCCCCAGACCGACAATAACCAGGGAAACCCCGTCCATCAGGTAGTCGATTCCGAAGGTGTAGCGGTACTCGGTGACCGCGGGGGCGTCCCCCATGGCCCCCAGCATGAGACCGATGCCGGCGCCGATGATGCCTTTGATGGGCTGGTTGCCGGAGAGCACCCCCACCATGGACATGCCCAGAAGGGCCAGCATGAACAGTTCCGGTGAGCCGAAGGCCAGCACCAGCGGCCGGGCGATGGGAATGATGAGGGTCAGGACGGTGGCCCCGATCAGTCCGCCGATCAACGAGGCCGTAAAGGCGGCGCCCAGGGCGCGGGCCGCTTCGCCCTTGCGCGCCAGGGGGTAGCCATCCATGATGGTCGCCTGAGAGGCCGAAGACCCGGGAATTCCCATCATGACCGACGGGAACGTATCGGACGTCGGGATAACAGCCACCATCCCGATCAACAGGGCAAAGGCATTGTGAGGGTCCATGCCGTAGATTATCGGCAGAAGAATGGTCATCCCCACGATCCCCCCCAAACCGGGCAGGATACCGACGCAGAGTCCCAACAGGACGCCGCCGATCAAGTGCATGAAATGCGAGAGCGTCAGTAAAATGGTAAGTGATTGAAAAAAAGCCTCCATGGCATTTCCTCATCTTGAGGGATCGGCGGTTGAATCACCCCGCTGCTCTAAAAGGGGTGAAACCTCCTGCGGTGCTGCCGGCCAGCCGGTCTGTTACCACACCGGCCGGCGCAACAGGCTATTTTACTTCAATCCCGTACTCGTCTTTGATCCATTTGAGGACCCAGGCTTTGTCTTCCTTGGAAACACTCAGAACCTGTTCAAACGCCTTGCGGGCATCCTCACCGGCCAGCTGCTTGTATCCGCCCAGGCTCTTTTTGACGACGCCCTGGAATTCCGGATCGGCAATCACCTTGGTGGCGGCCGCGCGGTAGGCGGCAACGATCTCGGGTTTGGTTTTCTTGGGCAGCCACATGGCCTTCTGGACGCCGAAACCGGCCACCATGAAAGCCTTCCATGCGTTCCAGGCCTGCCCGGAAGGTTTCTTGCCGTGAATCATTTCGTAGACTTCAGGGAAACAGGGCAGATTCGGTTCGATCGGGTCGCGGACCACATTGCCGTCGGCGTCCAGCACCCCCCAGGTCATCAGGGGCACGGCCAGGCCTTGTTTGACCAGAGGCCGGACGTTTTTGATATAGGCCGTGGAGGTCTGGTAGTCGATGTTGACTTCACCCTGTTCGAAGGCCACGCGGCCACCGCCGCGACCCTTGTATCCGAAAATGGCCTTGACGTTCAGCCCCAGCAGGTCGAAGGCCAGCAGCGGGACGATGTCCAGCGATGTGGCCCCCTGGGAGGCATACGCCAGTTCCTTGGTATAGCCTTTCAGATCGGCAGCCGACTTCACGCCCAGTTCGGGTTTGATATAGGCAACCCCGCCGGTGGGGGAGGCAAACACGATGTGGTATTGGGCGAAGTCATATTTGACCTTGCTGTTACCCAGCAGGTAGGGAAAACTGGTCGAACCGGAAGATCCGAATACCGTGAGGCCGTCGTTGCCCCGCACCCGGGTATGGAAGTAGTTGCCACCGGTAATGCTCCCGCCGCCGGGCATGTTCTTTACGGCCACGATCGGATTGCCCGGCAGGTATTTCTGAAAAAACGGTGCGTAAAGCCTGGACCAGACATCGCTTCCGCCCCCCACCTTGAAGGGGATGATCCAGGTGATCTTCTCGCCGGAAAAATCAGCCGCGGCATTGGCTGCCGGCAGGCTCATCGTGAACACACACAGAACCGCCATTGTTATAAGTCCCCATTTTTTCATAGCGTCCTCCCAGTGAAATAAGTTGTAGGTTTTTGAACAACGAGTGTCCGTAAGAAATGGATGCCGCCTGCCAACCCCGCGGGACCGCCGGAACGACAACCGTGCGTATGTGATCGCCGGATTAATACGTAGGCCTTAGGGCCTGGTATGCATCGATGCCATCGCGGATGGCGCTGGGGATAAGGAGAAGAGAAATATGAAATCGCGGCAGCAGGAAACCAGCCACCCGCGTGGGAATTCATGAAACGTTCTGTGGGTACGCGGATTCAAATTTCTTATAACGCTTAATTATTCGGCTGACAACCGCAAATAACGAAGCGACCTGGCCTTGGAGACCCCGGTGCGGTATCGGGTTCCGGTCGGCTGGTAGCGGCCAGAACCATGGAGGCCGCAATAATATTAATGGTCAGGAAACTATCGTTTTTCGCAGATGTCAATGAATCGATCATCTCCTCCCCCGGAATGACGCGCTGTCCATGTCATCACAATTTCATAAAGTGTGCCAAGTTCACAGGCCTTTTCACATGGGCCCGGGATCGAGGTTTCCCAATCCGGCAAACGGTGACCCGATGGTTCCTCCAATCCATATTAAGCCCGCAAAACGAATCGATCGGCCACCAGGATGTTAAACCATGTTGACACAGCGTTGTTTTTAAGAAACATAATGTTTCTCGTTTTTAACTCGTGTCCATCCAGAAATGGTAGATTTTGGTTCAGGCCAAGGCCGCAGCGATTTTGAAACC
>JAERRP010000022.1 GCA_016735415.1 Desulfobacterales bacterium
GCATTAAAAACAATAGTTAGTAGTACATATAAACTATGAGTTCCATGAATAATATTATCAGACATGAGTCCCTCCTCCCCATCTGTCTTACCCTGTTTTAGATGAGCAAGAGATTTACATCTGCCACTGTAATAACATAATCATTATGGCCTCTTTTAAATAAATCATCTTCAATTCCACATTTAATATGATTCATTTCATCCTTGTCATAAGGCACACTATTATAAAGAGGATTATATTTCCCATAAAAAAACATTTGTAATGTCTTCATAACACTTGGCACCATCAATTGAACAAGGTAAATTATTATTTCAACCCTTAATCTTACGAGACTCAGCCCACATATCTCTAGATCTATTATTTAGAAGAGACTCAGCCATCTATTGCATCTTAATGGCATTAGCATTCCTTTCCACATGCCTAATAGCTCTATGATATCTGGCTCTGGTTATCCTCCTCATTTCTGATATATCAGCATGATGAGGACAACCATTTTGTTTCCAGTACCAGTGCTTCAGATGCTCTACATGGTCATTCCAACCAGGCACAGTCCTATGCTTGGGTGCTGAGGTGGTAGAGATACATTCTCCAGTGGGCTGCGTCCGCCATCCAACAGCATCCGATTCAGCTCCCGACGGAAGGTGGCGGCCTGGCGTTGTTTAGCGGCGGCTTTGAAGTCGATAATGTCGCGATCGCGGCGGGCATCGATCACCTTGAGGGCGGCCCCGTGCCGGCGTGCTTTGTTGAGAACCGCATTGCGCCTGGAGCGGTCGTCCGCCAATTGGTCAATGTCGGCCAGGGCGGCATTGTACTGGAGTACCAGCGTGCGGATTTCGGCATTTTCCAGCGCCTCGATCGGAACCTTCGTGGTCTGTTCGAATCCAATGGCCCAGGACAACAGCGTCGTCAAGGTCACGGCGACCAGAATGTTGGGGATCTTCAGGGAGATTTTCTTTAATACCGCCATGATCAGAAAAGCAAAAACACCCATCAGCAAGGTTGGCCAATGGGTGTAGTGGATCGCCTCGGATATAATCTGGATAACGGTTTGATGGTGATAATCGGTTTTGCCCACCGTGACACCGAATAGTTTGGGCAGTTGGCCCGTCGCGATAATGATGGCGGCGGCGTTGGTGAAGCCGTTGATCACCGGGTGGGACAGAAAATTGACCACGAGACCCAGCCGCAGAAGCCCTAAAATAAACTGGAAGGACCCCACCATCAGGGCCAGCAACACGGCATAGGCGATGTAGGCCTGGCTTCCGGATACGGCCAGCGGTTCCAGCGCCACGGCGGTCATCAGGGACACCACGGCGACCGGCCCGGTTGCCAGCTGCCGGCTGGAGCCGAACAGGGCGGCTGTGGCCGGGGGCAGGAAAGCAGCGTAGAGACCGTAATAGGACGGCAGTCCGGCCAGTTGGGCGTATGCCATGGACTGGGGGATGAGGACCAGCGCCACGGTCAGGCCCGAAAACAGGTCGCCCTTGAGGTGCCGGACAGCATAACCCGGCAGCCATTCCAGAAATGGAAAGAAGGTGGAAGGCTTGACCATCGGAAACATCGCCTGTGTGCGCTGTGCCATGGGATCCCTATCCGGCATCACTCAGCAGACTGCGGCAGGAGGCCATCAGGCTCCCGTAAAGCGCCCCGGCATCGTAAATCCGATAGGTGTTCAGCCGGACGATACCATCGACCATGGCAAACATGATCATGGCCGTGTTGCGGGCCGACGGCGTTTTTACCGAACCGTCCTGCTGTCCGGTCCGAATGCCCTCTTCAAAGATATCCAGAAGGCAATTATAGATCGATTCCAGATAACCGCGGCAGACCGTATTGGTTTCCGCCATCTGGTAGGGAAAATGCCGGTGCAGGAGAAGAAACTGGTCTTCCATCAGTCCGGTCAAATGCAGGTAAAAGGTGACGACACCCTCCACCATTTCCAGGCCGTTGCGGCAGTCGCGATTTTCCTTGTACTGGGCGAACTCGTCAAGGATGGTTCCCTTGACATCTTCCAGAATGTTGAGAAACAGGTCTTCCTTGTTTTTGAAGTGGTGGAAGATGGTTCCCCCGGCGGCACCGGTGGCTTTGGACAGCTCCGCCATGGAAGTGCCCTGAAACCCCTTTCTTGAAAAAAGCCGGGTGGCGGCGGCAAGGATTGCATTTCGTTTGGACATGTGTTACCAGCTTGAAAATAGTCGACCGAATGATCGGTCGGTTTTTTATTGATTAGAGAGTTTCACCGCACAAGTCAACATCAAATAATGCCCTCGTAAACCCGCAGGAGCGTCTGAATGACCACGGCTGTTCCCGAAAAAGCAAAATTGCTGGAAAACCTCAAAAAGGCCGGCTTCGCCGTCCCGGACTTTATTTATGTGCCGGCATGTCATTTTGAAAACGGGGAGACCGCCGCGCTCGAAGCCTTTCTGGAAAAACACCGGGAGAGTTTCAAGGTGATCGCCCGCAGCGCTCATCCCCGAGAACGGCGTTTCAAGGGCGGCACGTTCGATTCGCTGGAGACCTATGCCGATGTGGGCGGGATTCGCTATGCCCGCAACAAAATGATCAAACTGGCCAATACGTCCAGACGCCTGACCATTCTCCGCCAGCAAAAATTCAATCACGCCCCTGAACTGGACATGAGCGAAATGGGGATTGTGGTCATGCCTTTTATCGACGGCACCAGCGTGATGGCCAAGATGATTTCGGGGCAATGGGAGTTTGGATACTGCCGTGATCGGGTTCACCGGGTCCAGAGTGAACCCTACATCACCCGGACGCCCCATGATCGGCGGCTTGTGCAGCTTTCAATGGAAATCCAGTCATTTCTGGAGTTTCGATGCGAGATCGAATACATCATTTCCAGCGAGGGGGAAATCCATGTGGTCCAGGCCAAGGACATTTCCGACATCGACATTCTGGAGGAAAAGGAAAGCCGGCGTTCCATCGCCCTGGCCGGTATTCGACGGATTCGCAAACGTCGGAATTACCGTGAACGCCCGGTCTACGTGATGGACAACAAATCATTCTATGTCAGTATCATATCCAGGTGCGAGGAGATGCTGGATACATGCGCCAACCCAACCCGAAGAGATATCGAGTTCATCATCGATGCCATTAAGGCCTACGAGGCGGAATTCGAATCGTTTGCGCTGCGCCACCAGCGCTATGCGGTATTAGGCCTTTCCATCCAGGATACGGGGGAACTCTACCAGATCGCCAGCCACTACCTGGATGATTCCCCGGAACTGCAGGCCGAGCTGTCCAAAACGCTGCACAACAACCTCTACCAGATCGATATTTTTGTGTCCGAAGCCGACACCCTCATCGCCAAGGATAAATTCAGGATCGGTCTGTGCAGCCATGATGCCTATGGCATCGACACGGTCCGCAATCCCCTGTGGACTGTCTACTGGCCGGCGAACCGTCATGAAAAAATGGTCGAACAGTTCAGGCGGGTGGGGTTCAAGACCGGAGACACGGTTGGCATCGACATCAATGCCGACGGCAACCCCGTGGTCTTCAGGTTGTAGCGCCGCGCCTTCTACCCCGGACAACTGGCCGCCAACCACCTCCGGATCGGAAAGGGCTTCACTTGCGACAGAAAAAATGCAGGTTGAAGGCATCCTGCGGTATTTCCGCCACCTGAACATCGCCAAAGCCAGCCGCCTTCAGCATGGCCACCGCCTTTTCCCGGCCCCACATCATGCCCAGGCCGGTGCCGCCGTCCATCAGGCCCACGGGCAGGCAGTGCATCAGGCTCACGGTGTAGAGAAACGGTCCCATGGGATGATGCCGGTTTTCTTCAAGACGGCTGCGGGCCGCGATGTCCACCATGGAAAACGCCCCGCCGGGTTTGAGAAGGGCATATACCCCTTCGAGGGCGTCGAGGGGGCGGGTCTGGTCGTGGATGGCGTCGAAGGCCGTGACATAGTCGAAGGTTGCCGCCAGGTCCGATGCGCCGGCCAGGCCGGCCGCATCTATCTTTAAAAAGCGGATATTTTCAAGGTGACGATGGACCGCCGTTTTACGGGCCTTTTCCAGGGCCTCCCCGGAAATGTCGATCCCCACGAATTCGCTGCGGGGAAAAGCTTCCGCCATGAGCATCAGGGCCAGGCCCTCGGCGCAGCCCAGATCGCACACCCGGATACCGGCTTTCATCCGGCGGACAACGGCCCCGTCGTCCACCGAGGGCAAGAATGTGCCCACCAGCACCTGACGGTGTTTGGCATCGGCCAGTTGCCCCATGAACTGCTGAAAGCGGGGATAGTTTTCGTAGGACACCCCACCACCGGTCTTGAAGCCGTTGCATACTTCTTCCAGGGCACACTGGGTCAACAGGGGAATTTCCTGGGTGTAGACCCCCAGGTTATCGCTGCCGGCCCGACGGGCAATCAGATCGCCGTGCTCCGGCGGCAGAAAATACAGGGTTTCCCCATCCTCCCGGCGGCTGACCTCCACCACCCCGCCGGAAACCATCACGCCCAGCCATTCTTTGACATAACGGGCCGCGCATCCGCCCTGGTCGGCAATTACGTTCAGCGGCGCTGGATCTTCCAGGTCGTCCAGGCGGTCAACCAGGCCAAGCCGGTAACCCAGGCCCATGGCAAGGTTGAGGGCTCCGTAATTCAGCACATCCGTCATCTTGGCGGCGAAGCGGTCTCGCTTTTCATCCGTACTCACAGGCGAATCTTTCTTCATTTCAACATCCCTCAAAACTGGCGAATTCGTAAAAAGTCACAATCCCGACGGTTTCGTAAAAAGTTCGCAAAGCAAAACCTGTGAATCCCGCGGAATGCGGCACCCTTTATCCGGCCCTTTCGGAACCCGGGCATCCATGCTAAAACCCGACAACCAGACCGGGTCAATATCACAAGCGGATTGGACCTTGGCAAGTTTTTTATCATGCC
>JAERRP010000142.1 GCA_016735415.1 Desulfobacterales bacterium
CAGGCCCTCCACCGGATCCACCCGGCCTGCCACGATCAAACGCCGTAAATCTGTGCCAGGAAATAATTCATCTGGCGGTACCACCAGGGCCAGTCGTGATTGACGTCGGGCCCCCATGCTGCAGCCGTTGGCCATGACCCTCGCCCGGGGCGAATGGCAGTGTGCGCGGATAAAGGGTATGACCTCCGCCACGACATAGCGGTCATAGGCCTCATGACCGGCATTGCGATCGGCCGGCGAAACCCTGAAATTGTACCAGCTGGCGTCGTCGACACTGTCGATGCAAAAAAGCTTGATCCGACCGCTGTCGATATGGTTGGCCATTGCGGCGATCATGCCCATGCCCTCATAATCAAAATAGCGGCCCCGCGAGGAGGGAAAAACGACAAAGGGCTGTCCCCCCTGCCCGTATATTTTGAGCGCCATCTCCCGCCCCAGATGCGGGCTGTGCCATCGGTGTTCTTCGATCTGCATGTAATCCCTTACGGTTTTAAGGTGGCGTGGATAAATTGTGAAATCGCCTCGATCCGGCCCTCGTCAGGCGACCGGAAGATATAGCCGATGTCTCCCAGAGCACTGCTGAAAATACCCGGCACGACCGCAACCTGAACCATAAAACGCCCATAGCGGGACATGACGGCCTCGTGATCGTGGACGTAGTCGAGGCTGTTTTTACGGCTGGCGTAGCAGCAGTGATATTTGCGCGCGTATTCCAGATCGGTGCGTCCGTTCACCACCAGTTGGGCCCAGGTGCGGTAAATATCGATGTCGCAGGCATAGTTGAACATGTCGGTGGTAAAACCGCCGGGGGGACGCATGTTGACTTCCAGGCCGACATAGGTTTCTGCGTCCGTCTGGAAAAATTCGATGTGAAAAAAACGTTCGCGGACCTCGAACGCTTCCACACAGCGGTGCCCGAGGTCATCCAGTGCGGGGGGGATCTCCCGCAGGGAGTGGTAGCTGATGTGCATCCCCTGGTTGACCGTTTCCATGATCCCCTGGCTGAAGGTGTGGGCCGTATGAAACACCAGGTTCCGGTTGCGATCGGCCAGGCCGTCAAACGAATAGATCCGGCCGGCGATGAATTCCTCCATGATGTAGTCCACGGGCGGCTTGTTCTGGAAAAAGTGCGTCAGGTCGTCGTCATTGTCCAATCGGAAGGTGTCCAGGGCCCCCACCCCGGCATCGGGTTTGGCCACCACCGGATAGCCGGTCGCGGCAATCAGTTCCCCGGCCTCGTCCGGATTCGCCACCACTTTTCCCCGGGCCACCGGAACCCCGGCTTTCCTGAAACGATCCTTCATCCGTGATTTGCGACGAATGAAATCGATACCGCTGCCGCGCACACCGACGATATTGAAGTCGTCGCGGATCCGGGCTTCGAGGCCCAGCCAGTATTCGTTCAAGGACTCGAAACGGTCGATCCGGCCGTACTTGTGGGTGAAAAACCCGCAGGCCCGAACCAGGGCGTCGTAGTCGTTCAGATCCGCCACCCGGTAATATTCGGTCAGGGCCGCGCGCAGATCATCCGCCAGGTTTTCGAAAGGAACATCGGCGATGCCCAGCACATTGGCGCCGGCCTGTTTGAGTTGACGACAGAATTCCAGATAATGGGGCGGAAAATGGGGGGAAAGAAAAACGATGTTCATCATATCGGCCTTTTTATTGACGGAGTCAGGAAAATCGCCGGGAACTGGAAGAAAAAAACGCCGCCCCCGGGGCCTGTCAACGTGACCATAAAGCATAATCATTTTTTGCGAGGGGGAAAGACCGCCCCGAAACGACTGCAAAAATACAAGCGCCGGTGCGGCGGCCGGACCGCCGGCGACGGGTCGAAACGTTCAAGTTCGGTGAACGGATACTGAACGCCTTTATCCGGTCACGCCCGAATCCGAATTATTTCCTTGCATGATCGCCAATTGGATATAAGAATAGGCGTCAACCTAAATCGACCAGCCCGCCGGATGCCCGCGCGGGAAATCAATCGCGTGGATACCCGCTAAACCGATCGAACTGGCTACAGGAGCAACCCATGAAAACCAACGATGTTCGCGTTAAGGAGTTCATCCCCCAATCTCCAACATTTTTTTCTCACCTTTCCTAGGTTTCCTTGAGGGTCACAGTGTAAATGTTGTAAAAGTAAGGTGGATGAT
>JAERRP010000347.1 GCA_016735415.1 Desulfobacterales bacterium
CGATCTCAAATCCACCGCAGGCGCCGGGGTGCGGCGTTGCCTGATCGCTGCGGCGGATGGGCTCATTTCGCTTAAACAATTGGACGCATAAACTTCTGTGCGCGCTTGTTGCACGGACAAGGTTGGCGATTGCGATCGGCAGGTCGGTCGTTGCAGGGCGGGCGATAATCCGTGTCTGGACCAGCCGTGTATGGTACACCGGTCCAATGCCAGAAAGGAGAAACGACGCCATGAAACTGCTTGCCCAGATCGGCAGCCAACCCGTCCGGCGCGTGGTCCAGTTCCGGGCCAAGCCCGCTGCCGCGCTGCTTACCGCCATT
The DNA here is from genome assembly GCA_016735415.1 of Desulfobacterales bacterium. Next base: position 321 of record JAERRP010000347.1, read on the forward strand.
GAGGAGGCCGTCTTATCCGAGGAGGTTCACGCCGGGGTGGTCGTCGCCATTCTATCGATTGCGCCGGACGAAGTTATGGCTGCGAAGGATCCCGACACGCAGACACATGATATTTTTTTGGCCCCGACCTGAGGATCTGCCGGCTGATTGAACAGCGCTTGGTTGTAAGGGCCTTTATGACGCCTTCCGAAGGCCGGGGGACGGGCGAGGTCCGGGCAACATTATGTTGCCCTAAATTGTCAAAAAAAAGAAACAAACTGTTTCGGCGGCGTTGGCAGGTTATCCGGCGATTCGGATTTTCTCTTATTTTTACGAAAAATATCGGATTGTTAAAAGAAATTGCGCCTTTGGTACGCATTTTGAGAAGAGCGATGACGTGTCATCGAATGATCGTGGTTTGGCGACAGGGATAATTCTGTAATCAGCAGGCCAGGGAGAGGGCATCAAAGTGAGCGCGATGACCACGGACGGTCAATCCAGCATCGATCTGTCGCAGCGTTTCGATGTAATCGTCGTGGGGGGCGGCAATGCCGCCCTGTGTGCGGCGATGACGGCGCGGGAAGCCGGGGCGGACGTCCTGCTGCTCGAGAGCGCGCCGGTTGAATTCAGGGGCGGCAACAGCCGCCACACGCGCAATTTGCGTTATCTGCACGCTAGCGGCAACCGTCATCTGACCGGCCCCTACCACGAAGACGAATTCTGGGAAGATCTTATTCGGGTCACGGGGGGGCGGACGAACGAAACGCTGGCCCGCTTAACTATTCGCGAATCGAACAATCTGGGGGTTTGGATGGTGCGGCACGGCGCCATGTTCCAGCCGTCCATGCGCGGCACCCTGCACCTGTCCCGAACCAATGCTTTTTTCCTGGGCGGCGGCAAGGCCCTGATGAACGCTTACTATGCCACCGCCAAACGGCTGGGGGTGGCGATTCTTTACGAGGCCGAGGTCGTGGACCTTACCATCCGGGACGGCTGCTTCACTTCGGCCACCTTCGAATCCCGCGGTGTTCGGCAGACCGTTGAAGCCCGTGCGGTGGTCGTGGCTTCCGGTGGGTTTCAGGCCGATATCGATTGGCTGAAGGAGTACTGGGGCGAGGCCGCCGACAACTTTATCGTCCGCGGCAGCCCTTACGACAAGGGCCGCATGCTGCGCGTACTGCTGGACAAGGGCGTGAAACCCGTGGGTGACCCGCGCCAGTGTCATGCGGTGGCCATCGACGCCCGGGCCCCCAGGTTCGACGGCGGAATCGTCACCCGACTGGACTGCATTTCGTTCGGCATTGTCGTCAACAAGCACGCCGAGCGCTTTTATGATGAGGGGCAGGATTTCTGGCCCAAGCGCTACGCTATCTGGGGCCGTCTCGTGGCCCAGCAGCCGGATCAGATCGCCTATTCGATCATCGATGCCAAGTCCATTGATCTGTTCATGCCTTCGGTTTTTCCACCCATCGAAGCCGATTCGATCAGCGCCCTGGCCGCAAAGCTGGAACTGGATCCGGATGCTTTGGATGAAACGGTCACGAGGTTCAACCGCGCCGTGCGTGCGGGGGCATTCGCGCCGGACGAACTGGACGATTGCGTCACGGAAGGGCTGGATCCCCCCAAGAGCCATTGGGCCCGACCACTGGATACCCCCCCGTTTTACGGATACCCGCTGAGGCCCGGGATTACCTTCACCTATCTCGGGGTGACCGTGAACGAGCAGACCCGGGTGATCATGCAGGATGGCCGGCCGGCCGCGAACATCTTTGCCGCGGGTGAGATCATGTCGGGTAACATTCTGGGGCAGGGATACATGGCCGGTTTCGGGATGACCCTTGGTACGGTTTTCGGCCGCGTGGCAGGCAAGGAGGCGGTGCGCTATGTCATCGACAGCCTTAAACGAAGCTGAACGGGTGATGCGGATCTGCAACGCCTGCCGCTACTGCGAGGGGTTCTGTGCCGTCTTTCCGGCGATGGAACTCCGGCGCACGTTTACCGGACAGGATCTGAAGTATCTGGCCAACCTGTGCCACAACTGCCGCGACTGCTACTATGCCTGCCAGTACGCGCCGCCACACGAGTTTATGCTCAATGTGCCTAAAACCCTGGCAGCGCTTCGGCTGGAAACTTACCGTGAGTTCAGCTGGCCGGAGGCCTTAAAGAGCGTGTTTCTCAACAACGGCTGGCTGGTCACGCTGACAACGATGCTTTGCGTCACGGCCGTTCTGCTGTTTACACTGTTTTTTCAAGGCCATGCCGTCCTTTTTGGGGTCCACACCGGAGAAAATTCTTTTTATGAGGTCATTCCCTATGCCGCTATGGTGTTGCCCTTATCGGCTCTGGCACTTTTCATCATTTACTGCTTCGGAAAAGGCGTCCGCAATTTGTGGCGGGGAACCGGGGGAGAGACGAAAGACCTGTTTGATCTTCAGGCCCACAGCCGGGCTGTTTGGGATGTGTTGCGCTTGAAATATCTGGATGGCGGGGGGCATGGATGTAATTATCCGGATGACCGGTTCAGCATGGTTCGACGAAATTTTCACCATGCTGTGTTTTATGGGTTTATGCTCTGTCTGGCGGCCACCACGGTCGCTTTTTTCTATGACCACTTTCTTCACCAGCCGGCACCTTACCCCTTTTTCAGCTGGCCGGTCCTTCTGGGGACTGTGGGCGGCCTGGCCTTGCTCGTCGGAACGGGTGGGATGCTTTATCTGAAAGCAAAAATGGACCGGGAGCCGGCCACGCCGCAAACTTTTGGAATGGACGTATCGTTCACGGTGCTTCTCTTCATGATAAGCCTTACGGGTTTGCTGCTGCTGGTTTTCCGGAGCACACCCCTTATGGGAAGCCTGCTGGCGATTCATATCGGGATGGTTCTGGGACTATTTGTGACAATGCCTTGCGGTAAATTCATCCATGGGATTTATCGCTACGCGGCCCTGGTCAAAAACGCGATCGAACAGGCCCGTGGAAAGGTATGACGTGGACCGCGGGCCGGGCCTGTGCCCACATGCCTGACAGGCAGAATCGGGTTGGTGTTCGTCCGCCGTAACCGGGCGGTCGCGCCAGGACACGAAAACGCATGGAACGATGGTGACACCGATGGCGGAAACGCAAAGCCAAGATACGAATCAGGCCTTGTCAGTGGGAGAAGAATTTCAGGAATAACGGCGCCGTAAGAATGACGAACACCACGCGGAAGAAGTGAAAACAGACCACCATGGTCGCACTCGACCCGCTTTCGAAGGCCAGCACGATCAGGGCGCTCATGGCGCCGGGACTTGTGCCGAGGTAGGCGGCGGGGGCGTCCAGAATGCCCATCCGGGTGAAGATGATCGACAGGAGAACCCCGACACCCACCAATGTCAGGGTGGATGCCAGAACCGGGAAGAAAAGGGTTTTCAATAAGGGCAGCATGGCCGGTTGGAAAGAGGCGCCCACCATGATGCCAAGGAAAACCTGCAGGAAAAAGTTGAAACCCCGGGGCATTTCCCAATGCGTTTTGGTGATCAGCTTGAACACGATGATCGTCAGCATGGCGACGATTAGGCTGCCGGCCGGCGTTTTCAATTTGGACCCGGCCAGGCCACCCAGCAGGCCAAGCCCGATATATGCCTACCATCCTATATTCGGGGTCATGTGCGCTTCCTTTCTAAAAGGCCGCATCCCCTGGCGACGGAGAGTTCTTCGGTGTCTTGAGAATATCCTTCAGGGCATTGACGAAGGCGGAAGACCCGCCCTCAATCGCTCCTCCGGGCAGCAGTGTCACGCGGCGTTCGGCGTAGAGTCGCCACACGGCCGCCTCCAGTTGCGCGGCGGCCTGCAGTTCACCCAGGTAGCGCAGCATCATGGCGCCGGCCAGAATCTGGGACGTGGGATTGGCCCGCTGGCGCCCGGCGATGTCGGGGGCGGAGCCGTGGATAGGTTCAAAATAGGCCTGTTCATCCCCGATATTGGCGGACGGGCACATGCCCAGTCCCCCAACCGTCGCGCCCCCCAGATCGCTTAGAATATCACCGAACATGTTTTCGGTCACGATGACCTGGAAATGGCTCGGCCGGTTGACCAGCGCGGCGGCAGCAGCATCCACATAGAGACATTCATGCTCGCTATCCGGGAACTCTTCCGCAACCGTGTTAAAAATTTTCCTGAAAAAAACGAAGGATTTGAGTACATTGCTTTTTTCGACCAGGGTCACGCGGCGGCGGCCGTCTTCGGGAGCGCCTCGTTTTTTGTCCATGGCCAAACGGAAGGCAAAGCGCACGATACGCTCACAGCCGCGGCGGGTCATCAACAGACTGTCGGTGGCCGCATCGCGTGTTGTCAGTCCGACACCGCGGGAAAGGTACAATCCCTCGCTGCTTTCCCGGAGGATGACGTAATCGATGCTGTCCGGATCGTGTCGGGCCAGCGGGGTAGCGACGTTGGGAAAGAGACGGATGGGGCGTACGTTGGCGTACAGGTCGAATCCGATGCGCAGGATGCCGCCTAACAAACCGGCTTCGGTGCCGTCCGGCCTGCGGACATCGGGGAGCCCCACCGGGCCTTTCAATGTGGCGTTGGCCCGCTTGAAGGCTTCCAGGGCATCAGCGCTGATCGTTGCGCCGGTTTCCCGGTAGCATTCCGCCCCCGCCGGGTGAAAATCATAGATCAGGGAAAACTTTCCGGAACGTTCCTGCAGGGCTTCCAGCACTTCCAGGGTCGCATCGACGATTTCGGGGCCGATACCGTCTCCGGGCAGAATTGTAATCCAGTAGCTCTTGCGCATGGCAGACGCTCCTTTGTGCGAACCCTGAGAATCCAGGGCGGTCCTGCGTCAGGTGGCGGGGCGCAGCGACAGCGGACCGGGGATCGCCTTCCGACGGATCAGGGGGCGAGGGCCTGTTCGGGAACCAGCACGCGACCTTCCAGCAGTCGCCGGGCGGTTCGGCCCAGAACGGCTTCGCGGTAGTAAATTCCGTCGGTCAGCGTGTCGATAACGGCTCCGACTTCGATGACACCGCTGGGATGGCCGATTCGCAGCATGTCCTTTTCGCGGGCCGCCTCAGAAACCAGATCGTAGGCGACGGTGCCCGGTGCCATGGCCGCTCCCGCTGTTGAAATCCCCCCGCTGACGGCAAACGAACGGTGGAGCGTTCCCATGGACATGATACGTGCCACCAGGTCGACGTCGCCGGCGGAAATCGACCGGCCGCCGGCCGCCGTGTAAGGTTTGGGCGAGGTCAGCATGGCAATCTTGGGAACGGCCTGGCTGCGCCGGGTCGCTTCTTCTTCATTTTGCGCCAGACCCACCACGACCGCGACCTTACAGCGGATGGTTTCCAGCAGCATTTTAACACGCGCGTCGTTTTCGATCCTTTCGATTTCGGTCCCTTCCAGTCCCAGTGAGGCTGCCCGGACCAGTACCACGGGATTGGCGGCGTCGATAATGGTAAAATCAACCGCACCCAATTCAGGAAGCTTCAGAGTATCAGTGCGGTTTCCGGTCGGGAAAAGCGATCCGGTCAGTGTGCCGCCGGGGTCCGCGAAGCGCAGGGTAATTCGGGCGCCTGTGCCGGGAACGCCGTCAATGGCATAATTGCCCTGGCTGTCGAACCGGCCGTTTTTAACCGGTACTTCAGCGACAATGAGTTTGTTCGTGTTTTTCTGGTGAATCCGGACGCGGGTGATCGGCGCGACGGCGTTGACCAGGCCCTCGTCGATGGCAAAGGGGCCAACGGCCGAGGAGATGTTGCCGCAGTTACTCTTGAAATCCACAATGGGCCGGTCGATGGAGACCTGCCCGAAGTTGTAGACAACATCATAATCCGAAGATGGGGAGGGACTGATGATGGCGACTTTGCTGGCCGTGCTGACCCCTCCGCCGACACCGTCCATCTGCCTGCCGTTAGGATCCGGACTGCCGTAGGCCACCAGGATAACCCGGTCCCGCATCTGCGGATCGGCGGGGAGATGGTTGGCGTGGAAAAACAAGCCCTTGCTGGTGCCGCCGCGCATCAGGACGGCCGGGATTCTTTTTTGCATGGATAGACCCCCTTCCGGAAAGCCGGTTCGCCGGGTAAGGACAGGCTGCCCGGGATGGCCGTGTTGAGCGGGTGACGCTCTTCAAATATCAGCAAGAAAAGTGCCAGCGTGGCACGGTCCGGAGAGGCAGGGGGTCAGTTGATATCGAGTTCCTTGATTTTCCGCCACAAGGTGGTTCGACTGATTCCCAGGGATTCAGCGGCTTTGCCTTTTTGAAACCGGGCCAACTCGAGGGCTTCCATGATGATGGCCCGTTCGTCCTGCAGGGTTTTTTGCTTCATACGGGAATTAAGCGGCATCGGCGGGAGGGGGTTGGTCGCTGCGGGTAGCGCCGCCGAAGCATAATCGACCAGTTCCTGGTAAAGAACGTCCAGCATGTCGTGGTTGCACCGCAGATTGCAGTTCATCACGATCCGTTCGGCAAAGTTTCGCAGTTGACGCACATTGCCGGGCCAGTCATAGCGCTTCAAAAGGTCCAGATAGGATTCCGGCAGGATGATTGGCTCCAGGGCCGTCTGCCGGTCCGAGAAAAGCCCGATAAAATGGCCGATCAGGAGCGGGATGTCCTCCTGCCGTTCGCGCAGCGGCGGGACCTGGATACGCAGGACATTGAGCCGGAAAAAAAGGTCGGCCCGAAATTTGCCTTCCTGGACGGCCGCACTCAGGTCACGAGTGGCCGCGGTTACAACGCGCACATCTATCGGGATTTGGCGGTCGCCCCCGACCCGCATGACCTCTCGTTCCTGGAGGACGCGCAGCAGTCGAATCTGCACGGCGGCGGGTGTCGTGTCGATTTCATCCAGGAAAATGGTGCCTTGGTGCGCAATTTCAAAACGGCCCGGTTTGCCGCCCTTTTTGGTTCCGGTAAAGGCGCCTTCCACGTAGCCGAACAACTCGCTTTCCAGTAATTGTAAGGGCAATGCGGCGCAGTTGACCGAGACAAAAGGGTGGGCCGCGCGCCGGCTGAGTCTGTGGATGCCGTGGGCGAAAATTTCCTTGCCGGTGCCGGTTTCCCCCATCACCAGGATGGTGGATTCCGTCCGGGCGTATTCACGGCCAAGATTGACCGTGTCACGCATGGCGGAACTCGCATGGACCAGATCGTCCAGGTCATATTTGGCGACAAGGCCCCGGGAGAGGGAACGGCGAACCACATGTTCCGAGCGTATAACGCGGCCGATGTCCCGAAAGGTGGATACGGCCCCGATGATCTGGCCCTCCAGAATGACCGGCAGATGGTTGAAGATAAACTGGTCCTGTTTGATCTGTGCAAGGCGATCCTGGATGGGTTTTTTTAACCGCAGCACACGGGGGATCGGGCTGTCGGGAATCAGGTGGGTAATATGCCGCCCGATGGCCTGGTCGCTGCCGATGAGCAGGAGATGGCTGGCCATGGCGTTGCAGGCGGTGATATGACCGCGCTCATCCACGGCGATGATGCCGTCGGAGGCTGCGTCCACAATGGCGCGGTACCGGCGACCGGTGGCCTTCTGTTCGCGGCTGGAGCGGGCGACGGACTTGGCGTTTTCAATCGTGGCCGCGATATCTTCGTCCGATGTTTTGATTTCGATAAACGTCAGGTCGCAGCTGAGCGCTATCTGCTGGGTGACGCTGCCGCCCACCACGACGTCGCAGCCACTCTGTTTGGCCTGACTGATGCCCTCTGCGAGACTGGCCTTGTCCTGGTAAATCTTCTGGATGAGCTCGACATCCAGAAGATCCTCGAGGATGGTGATGGCACTCATTTCCTGGCGGAAAGCGGGCAGCAGAATCCGTCGTCCGTATTGGGCGGCGGCCTGCAAGCTGACGAGAATGTCCAGCGATCGGTGGGGAAAGGAGAGGACGGGGATTTGCAGGTTTTCGCGCAGAAGGTGGGCCGTCCCACGGCGGCTGATGATGACCTCGACCCCGTTGCGCTCCATTTCGGCCCCGATGGCAATGGCATCGTCCAACCCCTGGGTGTTGATGTAAATATGATCATGCTGAGCGGTGGCGATGGTCTGAATACGCTCGATCAGCGACTGGCTGGAGGCAAAAATGCCGATACGAATTTTTTTGGCGGGCATGATTCATCCGATTTGTGAGTTAGTGCCCATCCAGAAAAGGCATCTTTCGGCCCAGGACAGCGTTCTTGCTCTTTTGAAATCCTCGACGTAGCCTGGCTACGCCTGCGGTTTCAAAATCGCTGCGGCC
>JAERRP010000612.1 GCA_016735415.1 Desulfobacterales bacterium
GTTTCACACGGACCATGACGACCGCCATGGCGCTCGAGTATGACAAGGGCGAATTCGTGCTGGCCGTGGCTCTGGGGATGGTCCTGCTGACGATCAGCCTGCTGATGAATGTCCTGCTCAATCATTTTCAGGGGAAGACGGCGTCATGACGCTTTTTGCGGCCGAGGGGCTGTTCAAGGATTATCAGGACCGCCGGGTCCTGGATCTTCCCCACCTGTCGATTCCGGCCGAACGCACCGTGGCCCTGCTCGGGCCCAATGGGGCCGGCAAGACCACCCTGCTGCATATTCTGGGCTTCCTGCTGCCCCCGTCCGGCGGTCGGCTCTGGTACCGCGGCCGGGAGGTTCGCTTCAGTGACCCTTTATTAAGGGCTTTGCGCCGCAGGATCATTCTGGTGGAACAGCACCCCATCATGTTCAGCACCAGCGTTGCCCAAAATGTCGAATTCGGATTGAAGATCCGGGGTCTGGATGCCCGCACACGCCGCCGGCGTATCGATCAAAGCCTGGAGCGCGTGGACATGCGGAACTTTGCCCGCGCCGACGGCCACCAGCTTTCAGGCGGGGAAACCCAGCGGGTGGCCATCGCCCGGGCCCTGGCCTGTGAACCCGAGGTTCTTCTGCTGGATGAACCGACCGCCAGTGTCGATATCGAAAACCGCCTGGCCATCGAAGACATCATCACGACCCTGATGGATACCAGCGGGCTTTCCGTTGTTTTCTGCACCCACGACCATTTGCAGGCCGCGCGCCTGGCCCAGGAGAAAATAAATCTCTTCAACGGGTGTCTGGATCCGCGCCATTACGAAAATGTTTTCAGCGGTCCTCTGATCGACGGTCCCGACGGTCCGCTGTGCGTCATCAACCCCCGGGTGCGGATTCCGGTGCCCCCCTCCGACCGCCGTTCCGTCCGCCTGACCATCAACCCCAGGTGCCTGCGTGTCTCCCTGACCCCGGGCGCGCGCGGGAGTGAAAGCCACCTGTCCGGTCGGGTTACCCAGCTTTTCGAGGAAGACCGCTGGATCCGGGTGGTGGTAACCGTCGGGGTCCCCCTGACCGTCCTGATGTCGTGGCAGGACTACCGCAACCAATCCCTTTGCATCGGCGACCAGGTTCACCTGACCTGCCCGCCGGAAGCTGTCTCCCTCATCTAAGACTGCCGGTTACGGCTTGAACCCTTGACTGTTTTCCGCTATAGATCGAACCTTCCGTTTATTCCCGAACCGGCAGGTATGGATGCAGATTCTTCTGACCAACGACGACGGCATTTACGCGCCGGGGATTCAGGCCCTTTACCGTGCCCTGGGTGCCCGGCATCAGGTGACGGTCATCGCCCCCGACCGCGAAAGAAGCGCGGTCGGGCACGGGATCACCCTTCACCAGCCCCTGCGGGCAGAGCGGGTGGCGCTGAACGCCCATTACAGCGGATTGGCCGTCAACGGCACACCGGCGGACTGCGTCAAACTGGGAATCTATGAAATTCTGACGAGGCCCCCCGATCTGGTGGTGTCCGGCATCAATCCGGGCGCCAACGTCGGCATCAACGTGAATTACTCGGGCACGGTGGCGGCGGCCAAGGAGGCGGCCCTGTTCGGCCTTCCGGCCATGGCCGCCTCCGTTCAGGGACGCGCCGGCGTTCATTTCGAAGACGCCGCCCGCTGCGTGGCCGTCCTGGCGGAAACCGTTATCCGCCAGGGCCTGCCCAAGGGTACTTTCCTGAACATCAACATCCCCGACATCCCTTACGCCGAGATGGCCGGCATCCGCGTCAGTCGCCAGGGTAACGGGTTTTTTCCGGATTATTTCGAGAAGCGCACGGATCCGCGCAACCGAACCTACTACTGGCAGGGTGGCGATCGTCAGGTTTTTGATCAGGATCCCGATATCGACGGCTTTGCCCTGGAGACCAACTTTGTTTCCGTGACCCCGATTAAATGCGACATGACCGATTACGACACCTTGGCGCAGTTGCGGAAATGGCACTGGGACCGGTAAGCCTTAGGGCTCGCGCAAAAATAAATTAGCAATTTTCAGCGTTGAGGCGCCTGCCCGGCAAGGCGCAGAAGTGCAGCCGGGGTTGATACGCTGCAACAATCGATGGGGAGACCGCATTGACGGAAATCATCAAAAAAAAGCATTTTATCCAGGCGCTGACAGCGGGTGAGAAGGTGGACGACCTGTTTGTCCTCTCGGACCGGGTACTGTCGCAGAAAAAAGACGGTAACCCGTACATGAGTGTCGTCCTGACCGACCGCAGCGGCCAGATCAAGGGGGTGGTCTGGGACAATGTGGCCCAGATCGCAGACAGCGCCCGGACCGGTGATTTTGTGAGCGTATCCGGCCATCTGTCCGAATATCGCGGATCGCTCCAACTCGTGATTCGCACCATGGCGGCCATCGACCCGACGCGGGTGGAACCATCGGATTTCATCCCGGCCACCGATCTGGATATCGAGCAGTTGTTCGAACGCCTGTCGACCCTGACGCGCTCCATCCAGACGCCCTGGTTGAAGGCGCTTTTCGATCGTTTTTGGGCGGATGCCGCTTTTGTGGCCCAGTTCAAAAGGGCCCCGGCGGCAAAGATGATGCACCATGCCTATATCGGCGGTTTGCTGGTCCACTGCCTTTCCATGGCGGTTCTGGCGGATAAAATCGCGTCCCATTACAGCGGTGTCGATCGCGATCTTCTGGTCGCCGGCGCCATTCTGCATGATATCGGCAAGGTTCGGGAGTTCGATTTTACGGCGGCCATCGATTATTCCGACGAAGGCCGTCTCTTGAGCCACATCGTCATCGGACTGGAGATGATCGAAGCACGCCTGCAGACAATTCCCGATGTGCCGCGGGAACAGGCCAACCTTTTGAAACACCTGATCGTC
>JAERRP010000613.1 GCA_016735415.1 Desulfobacterales bacterium
GACACCAGTTAACTTATTTTTTTAAGTACGTCCCCACTAGGTCGCTAGGACTCCAAAACAGCAGAACATGCGTCTTAGGCCGTAAGGGTTGCCGATTGAAATTAGCGGATGCTCTCGTGATAGGCCTGCAGGGATTTGACCTGCGGCGCTCCTTCCCGGCGCGCGGCGATGCCCTTGGCGGCGGCAATCGCGGCGGCGGTGGTCGTAATGTAAGGAATCTTGTATTGAATGGCGGCCTTGCGCACCTCCGAGTTGTCTTCGGCACCTCTTCTGCCGCTGGGCGTGTTCACCAGAAGCTGGACTTCGCCGCACTTGATGACATCCACCAGGTTCGGTCGGCCAAACCCCAGCTTGCGCACCGGGACGGTGTCGATGCCGTTGTCTTTGAGAAACTGGTAGGTGCCCTGGGTGGTCATGATGCGAAATCCCATCTCCCGGAACAGACGCACCGGTTCCAGAGCGGCCGACTTGTCGCGATCGGCGATGGTAAACAGGACCGTACCCTCGAACGGCAGGGCGGTCTGGGTGGCCTCCTGGGCCTTGAAAAACGCCCGTCCGTAAGATGTTGAGATCCCAAGGACTTCGCCGGTGGAACGCATTTCGGGACCCAGAACGGGATCCACCTCGTGGAACATATTGAAGGGAAACACGGCCTCTTTGACGCCCCAGTGGGGTATCGTACGGATTTTGAGATCCAGATCCGCCAGGCGGCTGCCCAGCATGACCTCGGTGGCCAGTTTGGCCATGGCGACGTTGCACACCTTGGACACCAGCGGCACCGTGCGCGACGCACGGGGGTTGGCTTCGAGCACATAGACCGTATTTTCGAAAATGGCGTACTGGATGTTCATCAGGCCCACGATCTTGAGGGTCACGGCGATCTTGCGGGTGTATTCGCTGATGGTCTCGATATGTTTGGGGGCGATACTGACGGGCGGAATGACGCAGGCCGAATCGCCCGAGTGGATGCCGGCCAGTTCGATATGCTCCATGACCGCCGGAACAAAGGCATCCGTGCCGTCGGCGATGGCATCGGCCTCGGCCTCGACCGCATTGTCGAGAAACTTGTCGATCAGGATCGGCCGCTGGGGCGAGAGCGCCACGGCCGCTTCCACATAACGGGCCAGCATCGCGTCGTCCCTGATGATTTCCATGCCGCGCCCGCCCAGCACATAGGATGGACGCACCATCAGCGGATACCCGATATCCGCTGCGATCTTCCGGGCCTCCGTCAGACTGCTGGCCATTCCCGATGCGGGTTGCGGGATGCCCAGCTCGCGCATGATCACGCGGAAGCGGTCGCGGTCTTCGGCCAGATCGATGGTGTCCGGCGGCGTTCCCAAAATCTGCACGCCGGCCCGGGCCAGTTCGTCGGCGATATTGAGCGGTGTCTGCCCCCCGAACTGCACGACAATCCCTTCGGGTTTTTCTTTCTCGTAAATACTCAGCACGTCCTCCACGGTCAACGGTTCGAAATAGAGTTTATCGGACGTGTCGTAGTCCGTGGAGACGGTCTCGGGGTTGCAGTTCACCATGATCGATTCATAGCCGGCGGCTCGAATGGCCATGGCCGCATGCACGCAGCAGTAATCGAACTCGATGCCCTGTCCGATACGATTGGGGCCGCCGCCGAGCACCATGATCTTCCTGCGATCGCTCACCGGCACACGATCCGGGGCATTGTAGGTGGAGTAGTAATAGGCCGCCTCGTCCACGCCGCTGACGGGCACCGGTTCCCAGGATTCCACGACGCCCTGCCGCTTGCGCTGAGTGCGGATATCACTTTCGGGCTTATCCAGCAGCCCGGCCAGATACCGATCGGCAAACCCGTCCTGCTTGGCACGGGCCAGAAGCGCGTCGGGAAGATCCCGGCCGCGGTAGGCACGGATCTCTTCTTCCAGCGCCACCAGCTCCTTCATCTGTTCGATAAACCAGGGTTTGATCCAGGTCATCTCGTAAAGCGTCTGAACATCGGCCCCCTTGCGGAGGGCTTCGTACATCTGGAACTGTCGCTCGCTGTTGGGCGTGCGGATCATCTGGAGAAGATTTTTCATGGGCTGATCGTTGAAGTCCCTGGCAAACCCGAGCCCATAGCGGCCGTTTTCCAGACTGCGGATCGCCTTCTGGAAGGCTTCCTTGTAGTTGCGGCCGAGGCTCATGACCTCGCCCACGGCCCGCATCTGGGTGCCCAGTTCGTCTGTGATGCCCTCGAACTTCTCGAAGGCCCAGCGGGCAAACTTCACCACGACGTAGTCCCCGGAAGGGGTGTACTTGTCGAGTGTGCCATCCCGCCAGTAGGGAATTTCATCCAGGGTCAGGCCGCCGGCCAGAAGCGCGGATATGCGGGCGATGGGAAAGCCCGTGGCCTTGGAGGCCAATGCCGACGAGCGTGACGTCCGCGGGTTGATTTCGATTACGACCACCCGGCCGGTGGCCGGATCGTGCGCGAACTGGATGTTGGTGCCGCCGATAACCTCGATGGCCTCCACGATGGCGTATGAATAGCGCTGGAGCCGCTCCTGAAGCCCGGGCGCAATGGTCAGCATGGGCGCCGTGCAGAAGCTGTCACCGGTATGGACGCCCATGGGATCCACATTTTCTATGAAGCAGACCGTGATCATCCGGTTATTGGCATCCCGCACCACCTCGAGTTCAAGTTCTTCCCAACCGAAATCGGACTCTTCCACCAGCACCTGATGGACGCGGCTAGCGGCCAGTCCGCGGGCCGCGACCGTGCTCAGTTCTTCGAGATTGTAGACCAGGCCGCCTCCGGTGCCGCCCATGGTGTAGGCCGGACGGATGACCACCGGAAAGCCCAGTTCTTCCACCACGCGTTCGGCCTCCGCCACGGAACTGACGGTCTGGCTGCGGGGCATCTCGATATCCAGCCGATCCATGGTTTCTTTGAAAATCAGACGGTCCTCCCCCCGCTGAATCGCGTCGATATTAACGCCGATGATTTTGACCCCATACTGTTCGAGCACTCCGAGCTGGTGAAGCTCCGAGGAAAGATTCAGTCCGCTCTGCCCGCCGAGGTTGGGCAGGAGCGCATCGGGCCGCTCCTTGGCGATGATTTCAGTAATCACCCTGGCGTTGAGCGGTTCGATATAGGTCGCATCCGCCATGCCCGGATCCGTCATGATGGTCGCCGGGTTGGAATTGACCAGAACGACTTCATAACCCAGAGACCGCAGCGCCTTGCAGGCCTGCGTACCGGAATAATCGAACTCACAGGCCTGTCCGATAACGATGGGGCCGGAGCCAATGATTAACACTTTGTGAATGTCCTCGCGTCTGGGCATGGGTGCTCCTCCATATGCGCTGGTGTGGGTGTGAGATGCCGGCGGTCGAATCGGCGTATCGAAAGCCCTGCAAAATCTTAAACCCACTTAAAAAATATGTGCAACAAAATGTAAAGCGTTTTGTGGCCGGCTCTTTTCCTCAACGCCACCACCCGCCCTATGAATTCTTTAGTATCCTTCTTGACAGGGTGATTTAGGACTGCTTGAATACGGTGGCCATCATCACCAACATGGCCGCATTGACCGACAAAGCCTACGGCCGACACCAGCAGTTTTTCGAATCCACCAGCGGGGCCATCAACCCTACGGAACTGGTGGCAGCGCTGATCTGCCAGGCCGACACGTTTGAAGACGGCATCCGGCAGGCCCAGGAACAGATCCAGGGCTCCTGCACCATGCTGCTCCTGACAGAGGCAGGCATTTATGCCGCCCGGGACCGGCGGGGCCGCACACCGCTGATCGTCGGAACCAAGGCGGAAGGGTTCTCCGTGGCTTCGGAATCCTGCGCCTTCCCCAATCTCGGCTTTGAGACCCGGACGGAAATCGGACCGGGAGAAATCGTTTTCATGGCTCCCGACGGGATCGAACAACGGCGCCCGCCCTTGGACGCGATGCAGGTATGCAGCTTTCTGTGGGTGTATTACGGTTATCCCGCGTCCAGCTATGAGGGCATCAATGTGGAATCGGTCCGCTACCGCTGCGGCTGCAGCCTAGCAAAAAACGACGACGCCACGCCGGACTATGTGGCGGGCATTCCGGATTCGGGCATCGGCCACGCCTTGGGCTATGCCCATTGCCGGCAGATTCCCTACAAACGCCCGTATGTTAAATACACGCCCACCTGGCCGCGCTGAAATACCAGACCATGGACGACCTCGTTGAAGCCATCGGCCTGACCAAGGAAAAGCTTTGCACCCACTGCTGGGACGGCAGCAGCTATTTCTGAAGATCTGGTCGGTGGGGCTCAGGGTGCGCGCAGAAACAACGAAGGCCAACAGCGATTGTCGCTTCGGGAGGCGCCATGACAAACGAACAGACCCCTTCACCCACCCGACCGAACAAAGACAACGGTCACGGAAATCACCTCCGGGCCCGCGATATTATTATGGAGACCCTCCTGGATACGATTCCCAACCCGGTATTCTACATGGACAGGGAGGGACGCTACCAGGGCTGCAACATTACCTTTGCCGACCAGATTCTGGGAGTTCCCAAAGAAGCGATTATCGGATGTACCCTCTTCGACCTGCCGCATGCGATCCCCGATCACCTGGCCGAGGTTTACGCCCAGCAGGATGCCGCCCTGCTCCGTAGCGCCGGCACGCAGTTTTACGAATCGGAAGTTCAATGCGCCGACGGGGTTCGGCGGCACTTCTTCTTCAACAAGGCGACCTTCGTGGATACCCGTGGGCAACCGGCCGGCATCGTCGGCATCATGCTGGATATCACGGAACGGAAGCATGCCGAGGAGGCCTTGCGAAAAAGCGAAGCGCGCCTCCGCCGGTTTCACGAAGACGTGCATCTGGGCGTTTTTCAATCGACCGTAGAAGGCCTGCTCCTGGATTTCAACCCAGCCGGCGCCCGCATGTTCGGTTATGCCACACCCCGTGATTTGCTGGCCGCTGCGGGGAATGACGCCTCAAGAATGTATGTCGATCCCACGGACCGGACACGCAATATGCAACTGATCGCAGCGAGCGAAACGCCCGTCAAGATCGAGACCCGTTTTCGCCGGCGGGACGGCACGTCTTTCACTGGCTACTTGCACATCTGGAAAGTCAAAGACCGCAAGGGTCGTTTTCTCTATCTGGAAGGTTTTATCGAAGACATTACCGAACGCAAACAATTTGAGGAATCGCTGCGCGAATCCGAAAAGCGCCTGCGTTTTTTGTCGTCAAAACTACTGGACGCGCAGGAAAAAGAGAGCCGGCGCATCTCCATGGAACTCCACGACGATCTGGGGCAGAATCTCGCCGCTCTGAAACTTCAAATGTTGACCATGGCCAGGCGCCTGCAAAAAAACCAGACGGAACTTAAAAGGGAAAGCCAAAGCGTCCTGGCGTTTATCGACCGGATCATTGAAAGCACGCGCCATCTGTCCAGAGCCCTCAACCCTGCCGTAATCCAGGACCTGAAGCTCTGCGGTACGATCAAGTGGATGCTGCGTAATTTCCGGAAGTATGCCACCTGCGACACGACACTGGCGATGGACGACATCGACCCATTATTCTCACAAGATCAACAGATCATCATCTACCGGATTCTGCAGGAAGCGCTGCACAACGTTAACAAGCACGCGCGGGCCCGGTCGGTGGCGCTGACCGTCAGACGACGTACGCGAAATGTGCACATTCAGGTCTGTGATGACGGCCGGGGCTTCGATATCGATCAGGCTCTGAACCGGCACGTCGCCGAGAGAGGTCTGGGGCTGGCCGCCCTGGAAGAACGCAGCCACATGCTGGGCGGTCAGCTCGCCATCACCTCTGAAAAGGGGCGCGGGACGTGTGTCGCGCTGACCATTCCCATCACCGCACAGGAGGGTGCCGCGTGAAGGTCTACAAAATCGTCCTGGCCGACGATCACGTCATACTTCGGGAAGGAATAAAAAAAATAATCAACGAATCCAAGAATATGGAAGTTGTCGGGGAAGCATCCGACGGCTTGATGCTTCTAAAAATACTGAAGCGTACGATGACGGACATGGTCATTCTTGATGTTTCCATGCCGAAACTCAGGGGCATCGAGGCCGCCCAGGAGATCCGCAAACGGTTCCCGGAGCTGGCCATCCTCTTTCTGAGCATGCATAAAAGCCGCGAATACCTTCAAAAAGCACTGGCGGCCGGCGCCAAAGGCTACATCGTCAAGGAAGATTCAGGTAACGAACTCATCCATGCCATCGAAACCATCCGGAGCGGTGGCAGCTACCTTTCACCCATGATGATGAAGGAGCTGTCCGACGACCCCATCGGCATCTGCCGCGGTATGGGCCGATGGGCGGAAGATCCCCTGACCCCCCGGGAATGTCAGATTCTCCAGTTGATCGCCGACGGGAAAACCAGCAAAGAGATCGCCCAGCTTCTTTTCATCAGCATTCATACCGTCCACAACCATCGCAAAAACATCAAACACAAACTTGCCATCCGGAAAAATACCGACCTGGTCAAATATGCCCTGAAACATGGTTATGCCCTTTAATGCCGGGTCCGGGTTTGTTCCTGTTATCGGAGAATGCCGTTTCGGCCGACCGGTGTCACGGTCGCAACGCCGATCTGTCTCCTGATAGCCATAAGTAGCCATTTAGCCCGACCAAAATGACCACTTCGGGTGATTGTCCGGTCACCCTCCCTTCGCTATAAAGACCTCAAAGGCTCAATGCAGGCCTGCGATTAAAATTTTCGTCTTGCTTGAACTTGAACTTGAACTTGAACACAAATTAGCATTTTCTAAAGGTCGCGCTACCCAACCATCCCAAAGGAGAGGAAACTTCAAATGCAACAGCCCCATTCAAAGAAGGCTACCAGACGTCGCCGCATATTGTTTGCCATCGGCGACAACCAGGCGCACGAAGTTGCCGTTAGCGGTGATTTCAACAAATGGAATCTAACATCCCACCTCATGAAGAGTGACGGCAACGGCCTCTGGCAGAAGATCATGATACTGCCGCCGGGGCAATATGAGTACAAGTTTCTGGTGGACGGCCGCTGGCGCACGGATCCGAACAATCCCGACAAATGTACCAACTGTTTCGGCACCTTCAACAATGTCCTGCGCGTAATGGACAACAATCCGTGAGGACCCATCATGGCATCCAATTTTACCATTCGACACCACCGCCGGGAAGGCTGCCTGCATTTAAAGCTTGGCGGTGATTTTGACGGTTCCGCCGCTTTTGAACTGAACCATTGCCTGCAAAACGCCCTCGATCAGGACCCGAGGGTCATCGTTCACACGGACAGGCTCTCGAGCCTGCCGGCCTTCGGCCGCGATATGTTTCAGAAGCAATTCGGGTCGCGTTCTCAAATCGCCGCCCGGGTGATATTCACCGGCGCTTACGCTCCCGAGATCGCTCCCGAAGGATGCCCAACGCTGGGATAGAAGGGTGGATCGAAGCGCCAAACGCTTGCGGCCCACGAGGAGGTCTCATAGAAAAGAGATCAAAAACACGATTTTATGATCGTGGATCGGTGACCTGCAGCCATTTCAATGTCGGGAC
>JAERRP010000264.1 GCA_016735415.1 Desulfobacterales bacterium
ACAACAGCATCGGCGCTTGTTTTGCGATTATCCCCTTTATCGCGCCAAGGCAGTAGAATCCCGGATTGTGTATTTTTAAGCTGATGTCAGAAAGGAAGTTTATAATTCTCTCATTTAACAAAAAAGATTTTAATAAGGAGTTATACACAGTGAGAAAAGAGTTCATGTGTAAAAACCTCCAGAACCCGGGGTGATGCGATCCCAGGATAACAATTCCCAGTTCCTGCCCAAGTATGTGCAGGGGGTATATCACATAGGATTTTACCCGGTTCAGGCACTCCTGAATGAAATCCCGGTCTTCTCTCCGAAGTCCGGAAATAGTTTCTATTCGGGCATGAAAATCAGCCAGGCGCCTGTCATCCCCATCTCCTTCCACAGGGAAGATCGACTCGAAGCCATCCTTTAAGCTGCTGCCTTCCGATGGTATAAAATCGCTTAAAAACACTTCACGTACCTCGTCACCCATGGACGAGACCATCCGGTAACTGGATTCGTGCATGCTCCCGGTTTTAAATAATACCAATACGACATCCGCCGCGGAATGTCTTGCATAAGGTTCAACGACCTCCCGGTGATCAATAGGACTGTTGGAGGCGATAAGCCTTGCCATATTCAGCAGTTTGTCGTGGGACATGTTGACCATAATCCTGTCCCTCACATCTATGACGTAGTCCATGACCAGGGAGCCGTACCGACGGGAAAACTCCTCAAGCAGTTTCTTCTCTTTGTTGGTGAATGGCTTTTGGCTGCGATAGCGGCTAAGTTCAATGGTGCAGAATATATCATGCCCCCTTTTAATGGGCAGGATGATAATGCTGGCGACCGGTTCCTTTATGTCCTTGATATAATGGCGATCCATTGACGCCGCGATTTCAAGAAAGGGATTAGGGTTCTTCGCGGTGCCTTTGACCCAGATATCCTTTACCAGGGTGCTCTGACCGGTTTTCAATACCCGGCCGGTAAATCCTTTAGAGGGCTCAAGGGGTTGAAGATGTACGCCCTTTTTGAGCCATGGATGGCCATCTTTTAAAATATATAGTTTCTCGCCCACACCACCTTTGGGCAACAAGGTAATCTGTCCAATATCTGCGTCGACTTTTGCCGTCAATACCTTCATTACTTCCATTAAAATCAGATCTACCGCTGCATCGCCGCCCGAAACAGCGAGGACTGGTATTTTTTCTAAAAGACTTTCGACGGCAATCATCTGACCGGGCATCGATTTTTCCCCATATCACTTAAAATCATCTGTAAACGGGATCGTTTCCGTAAGTATAATGCGGGCATATGATTCGAAGCATTATATCCCCTGTCCCATGTCGACAATGGGCCGTACCCCGGTAATCTCAAAAATTACGAGATGTTTCAGTATCTCTGCAGCATCACCGACCTTTTCCCTGACACCGGTTTTCATCCGATCAAATATATCGCCGTCATCTTCCACTGTCTTCACTTTTAGATAAATGCGGCATCCTTCTGTCTGCATGCCTGTTTTACCCGGCACAATCACCAAAAGCGCGGCATGGGGATTTTCACTTAGATTGGTGTAGGTTCTGTTGTTTCCGAGCATAAGCATCATCGTTGAATCGTCTGTCGGCAAAAATGAACCGAACATGGCAATATTGTTCTCTCCACGGCTGTTCGAAGTGCTCAAGACGTTGGTTTTTTCAGGCAATGCCAGACAACTTTTTACCCTGTCGCTCAAAACAGCCATTGAGATCTCCTTTTCGTTCTTGCTTCAATTGTTAAATTAACGGATTTTTCTTGTCTATTATATACCCTGCCCCATGTCAATGATGGGTCTTGCATCCACGATATCGAATATTACCAAATGAGCATCCTTGTCTTTGCGGGCCGCCGTGTCCTTCGTAAGTTCCTCGTTGAAACTCGCCTCCCATGTTTTTTCTCCTCCATTCTCTTTGTATTATTATTGTATCCGTTGTCGCTTCAGAAAAAATGATTATGCTACCGATCCCGCCACCTCAATGAATTTGCTGACCGCGCCGAGATTTCCGGTCAGTTTGGTGAGTGACCCCTTTTTTAGCTTCATCGAACCCATGGTCAATGCGGCAACGACATTTCTTTTGCCACTAAAAACATCTGCAAAGGTTCCCCCTTTTCCTTCCAGGATAATATCGACCTCTTCATTCGGCTTGTTCCCAAACCAAAATGGGTCTGCAGTTGGCAGCCACATGCCGAAAGAAGTGTCTTTTTTGAGTTTGGCTTTACGGTCCTTTAGCACCCGGAAATGAAAGTTGCTGTCAAACCCTTCGGCTTTTTTTTGGAAATCCTCATTTTTCTTTAACGCCTCGACAACCGCATCAAGCCATTCTTCACTAAATAATTGCATTAGCCTCTTTCCTTTTCCTAAAGGGTTAATAAGTAAATATAGATAGAGTATATATATATGGACAATCCGACTATGGCGTCAGGCAAAAGGGTAACGGCGATTTTCCATACATTAACGTCCATTTAAAAAGATTTTCTACCGCCGATGGTAACTGTCCGAAATTGCTAATAAACTGTATACTTCTGCCATACTGTCGCTCCATGGCCTCACGGTCCTTGTATCCGATTCCCAAAGTCACTAGATGGATCCGGTTCCGTTGGCAATAGTCAATCCCGTATTGAACGTTACAACCAAAATTAGACTCACCGTCTGTGATGTGAAAAATGAACTTTTTAGCGGCATTGTCCGGGGTAAGGTGGGCTGCCGCGATAATGGCCTGACCGGAAGCAGTTTGACCGCATGGCGGAACGGATAGTACCTTGTTGCCTTCAATTAGTCTGGAAATCATACAGATTCCCTCGATTTCGAAATAAGCATAGCCTTGAATCCGATTCCGAAAACCAGCAAATGCTTTATGTACGGTTCCGAGTGTATTTTCCACCATCCGCCACTTGGCATACCCGCTCATGGATGCGGTCGCATCCACAAGAATGCTGATATTCCAGTCCACAACAGGAATCTTTTGCCTGTCGAAGAAGCAACGTCCCGTAATCGGTGCACGATACAGCCGTCTTCGATCCACCCGCCCCGCTTCGAGCCCGCGATTAAACACCGTTTTTCGATTCGCATACGTCTGGATGATCGACTTCAGGCGAGCCACCATTCTGGGATCGATAACCGGGTGTGCCGGGATATTAAAATCCCAGCGGGATGTGGGAACGACGTCCGGGTTGTCCGTTCCGGCTACGGAGCGAATAATGGGGGTGATATCCGTTGAATGCACGGCAAGTTTCTCCTCGACGGCTTGTGCCACTTCAGGAGACAACTGATTTTTTGGGTTTGCCTTTTTGAGGGGTTCTTTTTTTGGGAGTCCGGGTGTTGCCGGCATCCACAAGAGCCGTTTATCTATGGTCTTCCATCCGCTAACCAGATCCCTCAGCATGTTCAAACCATCGTGATATAAAGATGCCCTTTGGTCACAACGGTCAACCACCCGCTTTCCCGACCTGGCAATTTCCTTGAGTTGCTCTGTCAGTTTGGCCAGGATGTTCAGCGGCTTTTCAAGCATTGATTCGGAGTCGGAAACTAAACGCCCAAATGATTGCATCCACCAGTAGTGCATCAGACCATCGATGCTGAGAGATGTTTTGGGGGTAGATAATTCCATGGCGACGTTTCTGGCGGCGCAGGTGTAATTTCCCAACATACTATATCCAGATAGGGTGTCGATAAATATGGCTTCACCTGTATGGATAATCTTGTGAAGCAGGATCTTGTCCGTGGTTTTTATATTTCGGATACGTTCATCTGTCTTTTTCCAGACCAGATCAACCCATTGCGTCCGTCGTAGCGCTTCATGGGCAACGATACCGACAAGATAGTCAAATTTTCGATACGAAACGGGATAGCGCCCCTCAACAACCACTGGGTTGAGTACGATTGCATCGCTGTTGCTCGACATTCCCGCCCACTCCACCTGTCCTGTGTTACGGCCGATATATCCGGTGATTTTGTTCAAGGCGCGCAGAATATTGGCCAGCTCGGCGGCCTCGATGTGAGACGTGTTCTTACGCCAATATGCTGATATTCCGCCACCGTCGCTTTTTTGATCTTCATTTGACTTTTCTGTCCAAACACACCTGGCATCCGCACCGGTTGTTTTGGAAAGCCAGTGGCCGCTAATATTGTTTGTATTTTGTTCCGTTGCCACCATGTGACTTCCTTAGCTCCATATGCAGAGATAAAAGGATGGATTCGAGTGCATCATTGCCGACCTGTAGGCTGTTGATGAACGCTTCCTCAATGGTTGCTCCCACTGCCACCATTTCAGCAATCATAAGGGTATGGCGGGTGGAGACAACCATCGGTTCCTGAGTGTTGCCCCGCAACTTACTGGCTACATTCACAATGGTCTGAGCATCAGCTTCGGCAATACCGGATTTAAAATGAAGAACATTGGTTTCAACATCAACGGGCAGATAATCAAGCGTCGTCACATAAAACCGATCCCGCAAGGCGGCATCGAGCATTTCAGTTCCGACAAATTCATCACCTTCATTCAAGGTCGCAATAAAAACCACGCCGTCTGCCACCCGCATCAATCCGATTTCATCCAGCCACACCTGTCTGTCTTCCGCAAGAACTGAAAACAGCATGTTCAGGGCTTTGGGATGCTCCGGCCGGTTGATCTCCTCAAGATGAATAACGCATCCGGGAGTCTGAAGGGCCTGGGGAAATAGAAATTGCTGATAATAGGTTTCACCATCCTTGAGCCGGTGCTCTCCGAAAAGCTGGCCCGGTTCGGAAAGGATACCGATTTGAAAAGTGGCCAAAGGCCGTTTGCCGCGAGCGGCAAATTGTTTAACCAGGGTGGATTTGCCACACCCCTGTTTGCCTGCAACCAGAAGGTTTACAGGGTGGCGCTGCGAGAGAAGATGAATCCGGTGGAGATTCTCGATAACGGCCTCCGGAAGAAAATAATGGCTTTCAGGTTCCGGAATGGTTTCCTTAATGGTAGACTCTGACATGTACGCTCCCTACCCTTTGCTTATTTGAAATTCGAAGAGAAAAGTTCCTTGCGCCGCTGCCTTAAAAAGTTGTCAAGACCAGAGATATTCCATCTTTGATTCATTTGACTCAATTTTCTGATCATCTGTCTGGCCTCATTCAAATGGTTCCCGCTACCGGTTCCGGAAATCGATGCCAATTTTTTCGAAAGCGCCTTCATCTCCTTTTGTTCCTGCTCCAGGCCGTCAGATCTTGAAAACAGACATTTGTTCCCGCAACGCGGGCACTCGCGGAGATCGGATTCCCCGCACGCCGGTCAGCCGGCCTGACCGATAAATTTGAAATCGATGTATTCGGATGAAAAACCGCAAATATTACAGGTCAGATCCATTTCTGCCCTCCTCGCCATGACGGCTTCGCACGAAGTCCGATGCCTGTGGTAGGCTCCATCCCTATTCACGGTGCAGTACGCTGCCTACCGGATTTTATTTAAAAAAGGAAGCGAAGTGCCCGAAAACCGATCAGGCACTTCGTTAAACCACCACTATTTGCTGTGTTGTTCCATTTGGCGCTGGGTACGGCGATGGTGAGGATCGGCACACTCGGTGCCGTCCGTGTCGATAAATTCCATTTTGTCGTAGTACTTGCATTTTACGGCGTCCACATTGAAAAAAGTCATCATGGCCGCCTCTCCTTCTTTAACAAAGACCGGTATGTCCGCATTAAGATCGCTGCCCGTTTTCAATGTCGCGCAGAATCCCCTGCCGTCGGAACCGTATGCACTTTCGGAAAATTTCTTGCATTTGCCGCAAGCCTTTTCCGGAACCGTCTCACGGCCCTCAACCCCCTTTTTGCTGGAAAAGTTGCCAGCCATAGTATCGCGCATTTGGGCCCATTCACCACCCCGTCGCCTTGATTTACGTCTAGCCATACAAACCCCCTGTTCGTAGTAAACTTATTGAGCCACACCCTCTATTCCGGTCGATTTGCCCCAGGGGTCTTCGCCCGCCTGCATAGTCCGGATGGCCTCGTTTTTTAATTGATCGACCACAAGCCACGCCTGGCATTTCATGCATTGCCGCAGTGACATCGACTCGTCAATGCGCGGATTGTAAAGATAACGAAACTCCTTTATGGGGGCTTCAAAGCCGCAACCGATGCATTTCATTTTGTATCTCCTTTTTTCTCTGGTTAAGATCAAGTTGGTCCTGAAAAGCGCTTGCCCCGGGCGCAAGCCCGGGGCAAGCATGCCTGCTTACAACCCTACAATTGTCCTCTGGATAATATTATCCTGAGTTTTCCGGCTGATGTCCACGAAATGGGCGCTGTACCCAGCCACCCGGACAATCAGCTCCTGATATTTTTCAGGGTCTTTCTGGGCAGACCGCAATGTGGAGTCATCCACCATGTTGAACTGGACGTGATCGAGACCCAGATCGGCCCAGCTCTTCATGTAGGATTTCCACAGGGTGTATCCCTTGTCGCCGCCCAACTGGGTGGGCGACAGGCGCTGGTTCAGCAGAAAAGCACGGCCATCTTTGACATGGTCGATTTTGCTGCATGACTTCAGCACGGCCGAGGGACCCTTTTTGTCCAACCCCGGACCCGGCGAGATACCGCCGTCGTAACATGCGTCTCCCAGCCGTCTGCCGTTGGGGAGTGCGCCGACAAGACTGGAGTAGTGGATATTGCCGCTCACATTTTCAGGCAACGCCGGCCAGTTGTTTCCACTGGGGCACTTGATTTCATGGGAATGCCGTGCAACCTCCTTGAGGCACCGGACCATAATCTCATCCACGTAGTCGTCGTCATTGCCCCATTTGGGCGCGTTTTTAACGAAGTCCAGTCGCATCTCCTCATAACCGTCCCAATCGGCTTCCAGAGCTGTTGACAGCTGATCCATGGTGTATTTCTTCTCATCGAAAACCAGTTTCTTGACGGCGGCGAGGCTGTCGGCGTTCTCCACCCAGGTAAAAAACGTGACCCAGCAGTTGCCTCTTTCACCTTCGGGGCTGACCGCATCGAGACCGCTTTCGACGGCTCTTTCGGATATACTGGACAGGAACGGTCGACCGAAAAACTCAGGATCCTTGGCGCGCCCCAGGTTCACCGTGCGGACCAGTATGTTCATCAGCCACTCCATCTGGGCAACCCAGGCCTGAAAAAGCTCCTCGAAATCTTTGAAGTTCCCGGCAACTCCGGTTTTCGGGCCCATCTGCATGTTGATCACCCGGTCATATCCATCGGACAGGGCGTATTCCATCATCTTGGCCGTGTTGGCCGTTGCCGATGCCATGCGCATGGGCTGAAAACCGTGTTTGGTCGTGGGGCAGGGAGACATGCAGGCCTGGTGCACCCATGTTCTGGCCTCTTCAATGGGATGGCCGTACCAATGCACTGTATTTTCAACCAGGATTGGATCATTGCGCATGGACGGATATCCCAGCCCGTGCCGGATACACTCAAAGCACTCGCGCATGACTTCGTCCTTGACGTCGGGGTGCCATCTAAAGCCAAAGGTGGGGTTGGACACCCGCACAAGTCGGGCCGCCTGCAGAAAAGCAACGGTCAGATCGTTGCAGGCATCCGTGCCGTCCTGGTTCACGCCGCCAATTGTCCAGACCCAGGTCCCGGTGATGCCCTGAAGGCCTTCTCTGGCCCAGCGGGGGGCAAACAGGCCGATTTCGTGGGCCCGAATCAAAAACTCTCCGACCAGATCCATGGCCTCTTCTTTGGTCAGGCGCTTATCGATGTTCACATCCTTATCGTAAAACGGGCCGTGGTAATAATCCGGGCGGGCGGGCCATGCGCCTTCATAAGCCTCCGTACGCGTCATCACTTGAACAAAGTGGTCCAGTTGAAAGGACTCCTGCAGATTTCTGGGCGGTTGGGCCGGGACCCGCTCACAGGTGTCGGCGATGCGCAGGAGTTCTTCCCTGCGCTTCGGGTCGGTCTCGAAGTTTTCCGCAATAATTCGCGCCAGCCGGGCATAACGGCCAGCATAGTCTATGACCGCCTCGAGAATGATCTGCATAGCCTCCCAGTTTAACATCTTGTCGTACAGGGGCAAAATATCCGGTCCCGGCGTGCCTGCTGTTTTCTCTTCCGCGGCTTCAATGTTCGCATCGATTTCATCGATGATGTCTTCAAAGCCCCTCTTGCCGGTAAGAAAATATTCATAGTCCTTTCCCGAATATCCATAGGCCGATGAAGGGGTCCCCCATCCGATGACACCGCTCATGAACTTGACCGTGTCCTCGGGATCCAACACCCGGCCGAGTCTGTCGACAGCTGTCCGCCCCCCCCAGTAGTCATTGACTTCGGCTACCAGTTCGAGTGATTCTTTTTCCGGTTCCGGTATGATACCCTGCTCGTTATAAACCTCCTCATTGACGATGCTGGCGCCTTCTGGATACCATTCCAGCGTGTTAGGCAGGGTGCCGGCATATCCCACCAGCTGCGCCTGGTCCGTTATGAAAATGGTCTTGTTTTCCAGATAATGGGCAAGCGCCTTGGCTTTTCTTAACATCTGCGGGTCGTGCTCGTTTTCTTTCCAGGCTTCGGTAAACAGTTTCGCCCGTTCGAGGTTGACTTTTATCCCCGGGGCGTAGTTTCCGCCGATGGCGCCTTTTTTCCAGACCGCCTTTCTCAGGTAATCAAGTCGTGCCGAACGCTCCTTTTCAGCCACCCACCACCATTCTTTGCTCTCATCAAGCTGTTTTTTATTTTTTGCCGTCACGGTAGACATGTCGCTTCTCCCATTTTAATTTTTTTTCTGAAAATTGCCGCATTTCGATGCGTCATTGTCCGCATCGACGGGTTTCGCTTTGTGATACGCCTGACGAGGGTCAACCACCCGCTGGACGCAATCTCCGCATGAATCATCATCTTCAAACGGGAAAAAGCTGCCACATTCGTTACATGTTGTCATCTGTCTTCACCTCCTCTCGCAAAATATTGGGTTTTGGTTGAACTTTTAATTTAAATTCATACCCGCAGACAGGGTTCCTATGGTCTGATGGCCCAAGTGAGTCTGCTGAGGATGTTCAAAACCGGATCCACCTATCGTTGCATTGAGGCCCGCTTCGGTATAAAAATTCAAAAGGGGCTCAACATCGGAATTGACAAGGGCTTCGTATCCATCCATGGGCCATAGTTTGCCAAGCCATGCATATTTGTCTTCACACCAATTGTGATAGGGCAACAAATCGATTCGGCTGATGGGGCGTGGTAGGCCCTTGAGGAATTCAACAACCTTGCGATGGTAACCGAACGAATCGGTGTAATCGGGAATGAGCAATACCCGCAGCCATATCTCCGAGCCACTCTCCGATAGGTTGATCAGGTTCTGCAAAATTATTTCATTGGGAACCCCCGTCATTTTTTTATGCTCC
Source organism: Desulfobacterales bacterium (assembly GCA_016735415.1). The sequence goes on from JAERRP010000264.1 coordinate 9,352, forward strand.
GCAGAATCGATATGCTTTAAATCGTACAGAACGATATCTGCTTTACTCGCAAGGGGCTTGAGGCTTTTCCACGGGCCATTTCCTGACGTGTCCAGACAAATGGAGATGCCCGCTTTCGTGGCCTCGTCCATGAGTTCAGCGACGAATTCGCATTGGGTTAACGGTTCGCCACCGCTGATGGTCATCCCCCCATTTGAGTTCTCGTAGAAGATTCGATCGCTTTCCACTTCAGCCAGAACTTCGGCCACGGACAGCGGCTCCCCCACCGTCTCAAGTGCGCCATATGGACATGCTTCAACGCATTTCATGCATCCGTCGCACCGTTCATGAATAATTTTGTAATAGGAGGATCCTTCTTTCCGGGCCTCTGCGGGATGAACCGGAGGATTGATGGCGCTGCTGGGGCAGGCATCAAGGCAAGCGCCGCATTGTACACAAAGCATCTTTTTCCAGTAAAGCTCCCGGGATGCGGATTGCGTTTCCGGATTGTGACACCACCGGCATTTCAAGCTACACCCTTTTATATAAACATTGGTTCTAAAACCCGGGCCGTCATTCAGCGAAAACCGTTGTACCTTGGTAATTAAGACATCTTTTTTCATATCTCAGCTCTCTCTCGTAATACCCATTCTATGACTTTTTTTATTAGGAAACGAACCAGCAGAATGAAATAAGAACAACCCGTTTTCGTGTGGGCTTAGTTGCCCGTTTTGTTTGACTATCAGCAAATCGTATGCCAAACGGGCACCAAGCGATAATTATCTGCCACAAACTGAATGCGAATCAGAAATTGCAGTTTCCTCATAACCTAATATAATCAATAGCATATTGACCAAAAGGGGATAAATGGCACCTTACGATATGCTGGGCAGGGAGAGGGGTGAAAAGAAATTGAGAGGGTTTAGTGGAAGGCGAAAATTCGGACACATTGGCCGTGCAGAAGTTATTTATGTCTATATTGCCCTGTAAAAAACGAATCTGATTTGTCCCTTTTATCGGAGCTCAGTCGGTCCCGTATCTCAAAAACAGTGTTGTTCGTTAATTGGAGGCCGGTCAGATGGTATAAATATTGCGAGCCTACGTAAAAGATTGTGGCTTAACATATCTCAAAGGAGGGCAAATGGCGGTTATGATAAGAATTCCAGGGTCGTTAAAAAGCTGGCTCGACGGAAAAACTGAATTAATTTGTCAGGGAGAGAACGTTTCCGATTGTATTGATTACCTTGATCAAAAGTTTCCAGGTGTCAAATCGAAACTGCTCGACCAAGACGGCAACATATCCAATATATTGATTTTTCTTAACGGGGATAACCTTCGAAATCTTGGAGGACTTCAGACACCGGTTAATGATAGCGATGAAATCAGCATGATCCCGCTGTTCGCCGGCGGATAAACGCTATCTCCTGAGAAAGAAGGTCGATACGATGATACAGGATAATCCGGAATCTAAATTTGTTTTTGTATTTCATCCGAAGCTATTGAACGGCAAAACCTACACGATTCGAAATGGGAAAGGCATGACCAACGGCGAGGTGCTTCAATACTGGGGAAAATGGATTGTATTGGGGGAGCGATCATGGCTCGACAAATTGGCGATTAATCTCGACCTTTTTGTGGAAAATGAAAAAATTCCTGTTATAAAATTTGACCGGACCCCGTCAGTCAATCTCGGCATCGAGGAATGCGTGATGATGGTTTATTGTGATCGGCGCGATCGGGATGATGTCTGGCAGATTCTCAGCCGATTTGGATTGAGACTCAAGGCGTGGGTAACGGAAAAAGAGACCATGGAAATGTGGCTTCCCGGCGGGCGACTGTTGGAAAGATGGATAAAATCAAAAAATTTTGATGAAGCTGCCGGAAAAACGGCAAGAAAAGATGCTCAATCCCGGCTGGGCTATATCTTTGAACATCCGGACGAGGTGTTTGTACCATGGGAGCAGTAAAACCATACATTTTTTTTACGAAGCCCTTTACATCGGGGCCGCAAAAAAAGGTAACATGTTGTCTTGAATGGCGTTTGGCCCTGCAACGGCCACTGTGCCGGGGGATCCACACAATCTTACGATAGCCTTGATGTATCTTTTATTCATACCACAATCCCGCACAAGCGTGCCGATTCATTTTTTTATGGTTTATGTAAATCTTCCTTTTTAACGATTATAGCACAAAGGACAGTTGATACGATGATCAAAAAAGCCAGTCAGTTGAGGATCCCGCCCATTGACCCTGATTTTTTTATTTTGGATGAGGACAGGGCCATACTGGAAAAATTCGAGCGGATGTCTGAAAAACATCCTGTAAATTTATTGATCACCGGAGACCAGGGGTGCGGCAAGTCATCGCTGGTGCGGCAGTTTGCCGGAATCAGTAAAAGGCCGTTGGTAACCTTTCAAATGGGACTGTTATCCGAGTCCGGAGAACTGTTCGGGCAGCAACGATTGAAGGACGGCGAAACATTTTATCAGGAATTTCTTTTTCCCAAAGCAATCCAGACGCCCGGTTGCGTAGTTCATCTTGAAGAGATAAACCGCACCGAGGCACCCCATGCCTTGAATGAACTCTTCTCCGTTTTATCCGAGGACCGCTGCATCTGGATTGATGAGCTTGGTTTTGTTGAGGTGGCGCACGGAGTGATCTTTTACGCGACCATGAACGAGGGCAACGAGTTTACAGGCACCGATACGCTCGATGCCGCCCTGCGAGACAGATTCTACCGGATTCATCTCAACAATCTTCCCCAAGATGTCGAAAAGGCAGTGTTGATCCGGAAGGCCGGTCTTGACGAAGCCAAGGCGGAAACCGTTTTGAAAATGGTGGGGCGGGTCAGAAACAATGAACAGTCCGGAATCAAAGTATCCATCCGGCACAGCCTGATGATTGCCGAACTCGTGTCTTTGGGTGCTTCGATGAAAGAGGCGTTGATATACGGCCTGCAGGTATCGCAAGACACCGTTGAATCCTTACTGCTTGCCATTCATGTGGAAACAGGGGAATATCAACCTAAACCCGGGGTATATGTTCCGTATGTTCCGAAACAGGTGTAATCGACCGGGAATATAAAAAGGTTATCAAATGAACGCCTATTCTTCATTCTGGCGAAGAAACCGGTCGGGTGATGAAGTCACCGAACATGTGCTGTGCCTGCGTGCCTTGAGAAAGGTGGCCGGATCCATCGGTCGAAATGTTAAGCCGGTATACTGGAAAGGCATGGTGGAAAACGATAATAGATCTATCATTCTTGATTCGGACACGATTAAGGGGGAATACCCCGTATCATTCACCTCTTTTGATATTCTGGTCGGCCAGGTGGCACTTGAAGCGTTGTCTACGCTTGAATGGGGCGATTGGGTCACAGGTAAGGTGATTAACCAAGCCGAGTGTGAATTCCATCCTGTATTGAAATACATGAAAAATATCATCCGGGCTGCTGAGGACATCTACATTGACCACCTGGCGAGATCTTCTGTATGGTCACTATATTTGGCCAGATTCTGGCAGTCCGAATTAAAAAAAAACAGACGCGACCCGAACCTGCCACCCAGTCCGTCAAGCCTTGCCGATGCCTGGCGTTCGGAGGTAATCCTTGGAGAGCGGTTGGATCGCATGCACAGCTATTATTACCGGCCCCTGGAAATTTTGAACCAGCATACGGATGTGTTGCGTAAAATTGTCTCCTTGCCCCTGCTTTCGGAAAGACGCAGCAAAAGAAGTGAACTATATGTCGATATCTGGCATCAAATTGTCTTGGTTATTTCTGAGTGGGAAATATTTCAGAGTTCTCCCGACGCTGTCAACTTAATCGATGAATCCGCCCTCAGTGGTGATGCCTGTGAAAATCCCGATGAAGGCAACGATGAGCTGCCGGAAGAGGCACAGGAACATAGTGACACAGACAGCGATCTTATTGACCGGATAAAAGATGCCGTTAATGATGCCGGCAAAAATGACCTGTCCAATGCCGTCGCGGTAGCCATTGAAGATCCTGAAGCGGGTGAAATGGAAACAATCATCAAACAGGGTACGGCGATTAGCGACATCCAACCCGATGCGTTTCAGGTGCAGCGACTCAGAGACGTATTTATAGAGCATCGACACCAATGCAGGTGCTGGCAAAAAAAGGTAACCAAAAAGAGATTGAATGAAGGTAAAGTTGACTCCCGTCGACTTTATCGGGCCCCATTGGACGGCCGTATTTTTAAAAAAAAGGAGACAATCCCGTTTGACGCTTCATGGCACATTTGCATCGTTGCAGATGCATCGGCATCAATGGGCAAAAAGTCAGGCGGCAACAGACCGTGGCAGACCGCGGAAAAAACGTTTGTCGCTCTGGCCAATGCGGCTAAAGGTTTTAGCAACCTGATTGATATTTGCGCTTATTGCGAAGATGGCGGCGTCTGCGTACTTACTCGGTTATATCATGACGAAACCACATACACCGTAGTTCCCAGGGGGAGGACCCCCTCCGGCCAGGCCATTACTGCTGCGGCATTGTCATTGAATAACAATTACAAAAACCGCCTGATCATTCATATATCTGATGGTGCTGCCAATTGCGGGCTAAACATGGGTTTTGCGCTTGAGCACTGTCGATCAAATGACATCGGTGTGTTTGCGATCGGTTGTGGCTGCAACGTACAGACGAAGGATTTTCTAAGGGGATACTTTTCGGTGGATCAATTGTGTTTTGTGGATAATATCATCAGCCTGCCGGAGATTCTTGAAAGATTGTTCCAACAGAAAATGCTGGATTTTTTCGATACACGCAATATCGTATGATCATGGCCGTTCAATGGGTCGGTTTCCTGAAGCAACCTGCCTGCGGCGTTACGCTGTATCCCTTGACGCGGCAACATCTTGTTTTTGCGAGTCGGACAATGGAAATTGCGCGCCCGGCAGCCTGCGCCTTTTACCGCCTCGCCGATTGCCTTTTTTTAGTGGACCATCAAACCCAATTACGGTTGCTAATGG